>NZ_FOHT01000037.1:0-54073 GCF_900111425.1 Draconibacterium orientale
ATGATAAATAAAATGAGAACAGTAAACAAATTGGCAAAAGAACTAAACATGGAAGTAGTAAATTGTCAAAATGTAAATTAATTCTGTCATTGGCAAGGAGGAACGACTGAGAAATCTGTTACTTTCTTATTTTGGATGTTACAGATTTCTCGCTGTGCTCGAAATGACAGTGTAATTGTAAAGCTTTGAATTATGAAAATAATTTGCATAGGAAGAAATTACGTGGCTCATGCCAAAGAGTTGGGAAATGACTTACCCGAAGAGCCCATTTTTTTTATGAAGCCCGACACGGCCTTGTTGCGAAATAACGATCCGTTTTACATTCCGGACTGGACCAACGAGGTGCATCACGAAATTGAGTTAGTGATTAAGATAAATCGTATTGGCAAAAATATTGAAAAACGATTTGCGCACCGCTATTACGATGAGGTGGGTTTGGGAATTGATTTTACGGCCCGCGATGTACAGGCGCAACTAAAAGCAAAAGGACTGCCCTGGGAAAAAGCAAAAGCTTTTGATAAGTCAGCGGTTTTAAGTAATACTTTTTTGCCAAAATCAATTTTCCCCGATCAGGAATCAATCAGTTTTCGACTGGATGTAAATGGTGATACCGTTCAGGAATCGCATTCGGGAATGATGATTTTTGATTTTGATGAATTAATTGCCCATATCTCAAAATATGTCACCCTGAAAATTGGTGACTTGATTTACACCGGAACGCCTGCAAATGTTGGTCCGGTGGCCATTGGCGATCGTTTGGAAGGTTACCTGGAAGACAAAAAACTGTTTGACTTTGAAGTCAAATAAGACTTTTAATGATATATTTTGCACCGGCTTTCAAGCCGGTGTTTTATTATAAACTATTGAATCTGGCTTTAGCCTTTAAATCTACATAATGGAAAATCATCACTTTGAATTGGAAATGCAGGTGCGCGACTATGAATGCGACATTCAGGGAATTGTAAACAATGCTGTTTATCAAAATTACCTGGAGCACACACGCCACAAATTTTTAAACCATGTTGGGCTCGATTTTGCACAATTGCACGACGATGGAATTGATGCAGTAGTTATAAAAGCTGAACTCGAATACAAATTTCCGCTGCGCCCCGGCGACGATTTTTTAGTGCGTTTGAAAATTGGAAAACAAGGACGATTACGCATTGTCTTTTTGCAGGAGGTAATTCGTAAAGCCGATGAAAAGCTGATGGTAAAAGGCCGCATTACTTCGGTACTAACAAAAAATGGCCGGCCGCTTTCTCCTGAAATTCTGGAACGTAAATTTGAGGAAGCTGGAATAGTTCTGGAGAAAGTTTAGAACGTCATGCTGAACTTGATTCAGCATCTCCATTTTTTAATTAGTTTGGCTCTAAACATTATAGAAGTTTCTCTTCAATACGAAATTCTTTTGTCTCAATACCATTGGTTTTTAGTGCCGATTTAAATCCTTCGTTCATCATTCGTCCCAGGCGCATGGGCATATCCAAAAGGGCAGGGTAGGTGGTTTTGTCATCGGGGTGCTTGTAAAAGTGAACACAGCTTTTTACATCCGACGAAAGATAAATGCGGCAGGCTATCGGGCGGGCATCGTAAGCCATGCAGGTTTTGTCTTTTAATAAAGGGCAGGGATGTTTGGCATTCATTAGTTCATCGCCTTTTAAGTGTCCGAGTTTGTCTTGTTTTTGTTTTGCCTTTTCTGCTATTCCGGAAATCGTTTCGGCATCAAAAGATTTCTCAATAAACGCCTGCAAATACTCCAGCTCATAATCCAACGCAAAAACCGGTTGGTGGCAACACCAGCTACAGCCCCGTTTGCAGTGGATACTTTGGTTTTGTTGGCGAGCATATACAAACAACGAATCAATGAGTCCGTCGATGGCAGCGTACATTTCTTTTAAAGACTGATGCAATGCTTCCTGCTCCATGTTGGCTTCAATCGCTTTCATGGCCAATTGGTAACCATCATGGAAAAAGGCTTTTTCGAGTTGTTCAAATTGCGGATTAGTGGTCATATCAATATTTTGGTTTAAAATATTGAATTTATGATAGAAAAGCAACAATTAATCAATTTCGGGACTTGAAAACGAAACTTCGCGCGGAATTGATTTGCACTTTTTTATTATTTCGTTTTTTCCAGTTTCAGTCGGGCAAAATAATCTTTCGAGGCGCGTTTTACATGAGGCGAAAGCAGTATGGTTGTAATTACCGTTGGGAAAGCCATTAAAGCAAAAGCAATGTCGATTAAACCAATTATCGTACGCAAATTGGCTACTGCACCCAGCAAAATTACGGCAACAAAAAGGTAGTTGTAAATGTGCTGGTATTTGGTTCCGGCAACAAAACCAAGGCATTTTACACCGTAATACGGAAAGGCAAACATGGTTGACATACTAAAGAAAATGGCACAAATGGATAGGATATATTTTCCGAAAACCGGGATGGCCGAATCGAATGCGTGGGCAGTGAGCGTAATTCCGTCGGCGCTGCTTTCAAGCCAGGTATTGGTAACAATTATGGCCAGGGCAGTCATGGTACAAACAACAATGGTATCGATTATCGGTCCAAGCATGGCCACCAAACCTTCGCGAATGGGTTCGTTGGTTTTTGCGGCTCCGTGTGCCATTGGGGCAGTTCCCAGTCCGGCCTCGTTTGAAAAAGCTGCACGACGCACACCTGTAATTATTATGGCGCCCAGCGATCCGCCTAATACTGCATTGCCGGTAAAAGCATCTTCGAAAATCGTTTTAAAGGCAGGAACAATTGCCGAAGGGTGTGAAAATATTACGTAAAGGACGGTTGCTGTGTAGACAACAACCATGGTGGGCACGAGTCTTCCGGTAACTTTACCGATACGTTTAATGCCGCCAATGACAACCAAACCAACAATTATAGCAATAACAATTCCGGTAACAAGATCGGTGGTAAAGGAGCCACTAACATTATTGGGAACCAAAACCACATCGCGTATCATTTGGGTAAGCTGATTAGCCTGAAATAGCGGTGAAACTCCGATCATTGCCATAATCGAGAAAAAGACAGCTACCGGTCGCCAGTTTTTGCCCAGTCCTTCGGTAATGTAATACATGGGGCCGCCCTGAATTTCGCCTGCATCGTCTTTTCCGCGAAACATAACGGCCAGCGAACAGGTAAAAAACTTGGTGCTTATTCCGAGCAATGCCGAAATCCACATCCAAAATATGGCACCTGGTCCGCCCATGGTAATGGCAACAGCCACGCCGCTTATATTGCCCATGCCAACGGTTCCGGCAAGAGCGGTTGAAAGTGCCTGGTAGTGCCGTAACTGGCCGGCTTCATTCGGATCGTCGTATTTGCCGGTAAGAATTTTAAGGGCATGTCCGATATATCGCAGCGGCGCCAAACGCGAATAAACCAAAAAGTAAAAGCCGCCACCAAGTAGCAAAATTAAAATAGGAGCTCCCCAAATGCTATCGGAGATTTTTATAATGAGCTGACCAATATTTTCAAACATCTTGCTAAGAAATGTAAAACTTGTCAATAATCAAACAGCAGATTGAAAGATAAAAGTTAGGTTTTGTGATAAAATGATCGAAATGGTTCTGAAGATAAAGATGTTGTAAAATAGGTAAAGGATACTTGATTTTTTCAGAAATGTAAAGTATGTTTGTCATATTGAACAGTAAAGTTTACACGAATGAGTATTGAAGAGTACATCTATGTTGGGGCTTTTGTACTTTATCTGGGGTTGTCAAGTTTTTTAGTACGTCGAAAAGCCTTCTCCAGTGATATAATGAGTATTAAACTTAGGTTTTTTCCATACCTATTTAAATGGTTTGGAATAATTTTATGTGTGATAATTCTTGCATTTGGTTTACTTAATTGGAACAAATATGAATACAGTAAAGAATTAACATTTTACTTCCTTAACATAGGATTATTTCTTATTGCTTTCTCAAAAGAAAGAATAGAGGATGAGTTCATTCATCAAATAAGATTAAAGGCCTTAATCGTTAGTTTTATTGGAACGATAGCAGTTTTTGGAAGCCTTTTTCCAATGTATTTATTTTTAATTTTTGATATCCAACCATGGATAGCACGAGTCTCGGGCCTCATAGTTATTACTGTTATTTTGACAGTTTATCTTTTTAATTTCTATTACGCGAAGTACACCTCAAATAAGAATCGTGAATAAAATCTGTAATTATGGAAGCCTACAGCATAATCGTTTTTTGTATTTATATCGGACTATTGGCCTATATAATTCCATCCTCAGCATTAAGTTTTGATTTATATGAGCGGAAATTTCGCTTGTTACCAAATTGGTTTAAAGCAGTGGCATTAATCTTTACGATTGTTGCTTTGTTGGCAATACTAATTTTTCGAAACTCAATAGAGAACAAGAATGAAATGGTAATTTCAGTTTTTAACCTGGCCTTATTCTTAGTGTTCTTTTCGAAACAAAAGACCGAAGATGAATTCTCGGAACAGGTTAGGTTTAAAGCTTTTGCTTATTCGTTTGTAAGTTTTGTTGCTATGTGTTGTGCATTGGGCGCTTCACGAATTAATGATTCCGGGAACAGAGACTGGAGTAATTTTATCATTCAGGCTTTTATGGGAGGTGGACTATTAATTGCCACACTCTACTTTTATTTTACCCTTTATAAACTACGAAAAGAGAATAATTAATTATGAATGCAATAATTGGAACGATCGTTATCATTAGTTATTTGGTGATGCTTGTGCGAATGCTTCCCGCAGGAAAAGGTAAAATGGATGTTTTTGAACGCATTCCATTATTGTTGCCCTATTGGTGGAAGTTTGTTGGGATCGGGTGGCTTCTTTTTGTTTTTGCTTATTCAATCTTCCAGGGAAATATCGATCCTTCAAAAAATACTTTTTTATTGTCAGGAATCTATTTTGGTTTGCTCCAGATCGCTTTTTCAAAGGAAAAGGATGATGATGAATTTGCAGAACAGATACGAATGAAGGCGATGTATATTTCTATAATTTCTTTCTTTATTCTCGCAGGTATTTATTCAGCATATGAAATTATTGAACCGAATTCCTTTTCCGAAAACGCATTTATCTGGTTTATGATGCTATTAAATGCAACCTATATTTTGTATCTAAGCTATTTCTATTTTACTAAATACCGAACCTTAAAAAATCAGAATTAATTATGGAAACAAAGTTGGTTCAACCACTATTATTGGTACTTGTTGTTCTGTCTATTGGACTTGTGTCCTGGCTCTCTAGGGATAAGAATGAAGAAGCTGTTTTTAAGAAGCTAAAGTTATTTCCTCGCTGGTTTAAATTTGTGGGGTTGTTCATCGTTATTTGTGGAGTTTCCGTGCCATGGATTTTTCAGGGTTTGTTAGTTGATGGTGGTAACCATCTGGGGAGTATTTATATCATTTTTGGCTTGTTTCTTATTTGTTTTTCTCGGGATAAAATTGAAGATGAAATGTCGAACATTATACGGTTAAAATCATTCTATCGAAGTTTTGGGGCAGGAGTAGTAGGATTCTTTTTTCTAACTTATATAGAAAATAGTATTTCTGACGATTTTAGTCAACTTTCAGCAGATACATTATTAGCAGTTATTTTGGGATTTTACCTGGTGAGTTATTACGTTACCAAATCAAAAATACGAAGTGCAGAATAGGCTTAAAATAGAACGTGCCATAAAAAAACTCACACAAGACGATTTAGCGAAACTGATTGGTGTTTCGCGCCAAACCATACATTAATTTACAGCTTATTTGTGATGAATAAAACTCAAAATAATTTGCGTTTACTACCCCGAAGATTTAAGAAATTGGCTTATAGTTTATTGGCTTTAAGCATACTTTTTATTACGTTTTCTGTAACTAAAGTAATTGCGATTGATGACGAAATTGCCAAAACAATTTTCCGCTTGGGAGTTTTACTTTCGTTTCTGTTGTTGGCACTTACAAGAGATAAGATTGAAGATGAACTAACTTTGGTAATCCGACTAAAAGCGCTGGCCTCGTCCTTCATTTTCGGAGTGGGATATGTAGTGGTAAGTCCTTTTGTTAGTTGGCTTTTCGATGGTGAATTTATAGTTGAAGATTTGGGAATAGAGGGATTACTTTTAACAATGTTTCTCTTTTATTTTGGAATGTTTGGTTTAATGAAAAGGAATCGATAGTGCAGAATAGGCTAAAAATAGAACGTGCCATTAAAAACCTCACGCAAGACGATTTGGCAAAACTAATTGGTGTTTCGCGCCAAACCATTAATTCCATCGAAAAGGGGAGGTATGTGCCCTCAACTGTTTTGGCCCTGAAAATCTCGAAAATATTTGAAAAGCCGGTGAATGAAATTTTTGAGCTGGAGGATTCGGATTGAAAACATTTCTCGCAGATTACGCCAATTACGCTGAATTTTTTCCTGGACATATCTGCGAAAATCAGCGTAATCTGCGAGAACCATTTTTCTTATTTCAACTGTAGTTGCACAAAAACCGGTAAATGATCAGATGGCGACCGGTTTTCGTAAGTATCGCTGATGGCCGCATATTCCAACACCTTAATTTTGTTGTTCACAAAAATGTAATCGATGCGGTTATCGCCTTCGCTGCCCGGTTTAAAACCGTTGTAAGTTCCAACCGGCCCGTAAGGTGGCTCCTGTGTAACTTCGCGGCTGTCGCTCATGTATTCTTTTATCAGGGCTATGGGTTTTGTTTCCGGAGTGAGGTTAAAATCGCCGGTTAGAATTACAGGCAATCCTGATCCCGCAGTAAACTCTTCCATTTTTTTATGAATCAGTTTTGCCGAATTTTTACGGGCTTCCACACCCACATGGTCGAAATGCGTATTAAAAACGAAGAATTTTTTCCCGGTAACTTTCGATTTAAATTTTCCCCAGGTAACAATACGGTTGCAGGCGGCGTCCCAGCCCAGTCCCGGCTCATTGCAATTTTCAGATAACCAGAAATGGCCTTTTTCTTCCAAAATCAATTTTTTCGGATTGTAGAAGATGGGCATAAATTCGCCGGCTTTATCGCCATCGTCGCGGCCAACGCCAAACCATTTGTATTCGGGCAATCCTTTCTCCAGATCAACTAACTGATTGTATAATACTTCCTGCAAACCAAAAACGTCGGGATCGTAAAAATGAAATAATCCGTTCACCATTTCAATACGGTTTGGCCAGGCATTAACGCCGTCGCTTGCCGTATTCATTCGGATATTAAACGTCATTACATTCATTTGCTGCGCAAATAGCATTGTTGGGAAGATTAAAAGTAGGCTTAAAATTAATCGTTTCATCTTAATAAAATTGTTTTATTCTGAACAGAAATTATAAGTGGTGTATTTATCGGTGTTTTGATTTCCGTCTATAATTGTTTCGCGTTGTTCATCTTTCCTGTCGATGGCAAAATCCTTACAAAATTCGATAATCTCATCGAAATAATCCTTAAGGGGCGAAGAACTTATTTCGTGACCTGCCCCACAGGTAGTGTGTAGCCAGTAGGGGGCGCCCAATTGCTGCATTTTTTCAGCAATGGTGTACGATCCGTGCAATAGCCAGTAGCCTTTGTCATCTTCGTTGCAATAATGATGTGGCGCAGTTCCGTACGGGACCAAATTATCATCGGTGCCGTGGAATAAAAGCGAGGGGATTGCCGATTCATCGTATAAGGCCGTTGTGTCGGGGATGGCTCCGGCCATGCCAATTACTCCGGCAAACGAAACGGGCCCTGAGTCTAAACCATAACAATAAGGCGGCTGATAGGCTGTGTACAAAACGGTTTCAGCACCGGCGCTACTTCCCGACAGTATAATTTGTTGTGGATTTATGGCGTATTGATGGCGGTTTTCGATAAGAAAATGGGTGGCATCCAGTAAATCTTCACTGGCAGCATAAATCGTGTTCAGTTTTTCGGTAGCGGGGCAATTACAGCCAAAACCTTCGGGCTTTCCTTTACGCGTTAAACGGTAGGAGATAGAAGCCGCTACATAGCCATAATTGGCCAGTCGGGTGCAAAATGTTTTAATTTTTTCTCCATCTCTTTGACCTTCACTAAAACCACCGCCATGCACAAAAATTATGGTGGCACGTTCCTGCTCGGAATCGTTTTGCGGAAGGTAAATATCCATATCCAGATTTTCGCCACCCTTGGTCGCATAGGTAACGGTTTCTACTCGTATTTCATCAAACAGGTTAGCTGTATATCTTTCCTGTGCAAATGAGATACCCACCAGGAAGAACAACAGCACAACGAGGCTAAACTTTTTGTACATATAAATTTTTTGTGGTGAATATAAGGATATATCAAACTTCCTGCAAAAGAAAATGGAACCCAAAATTGAGTTCCATTTCTTAAGGTTACTATATCAGTTTCCTTATTTTTTATCTTCCTGATTTCGGATACAAATTAGCAAACTATATACCATAATTCTTAATATGCAAGTATTCAGTGGTATAGCGTTTTTTATTAAGTTTGATTTGTTATTCATTTTGGGACAATGCTCCCGTATTTAGAATAATCTGGTGGTAGAAGACGTGTGTGAAAGTTCGTGTTTCAGTAGCCAGCGTTTGCGTTCCAAACCTCCTGCATAACCGGTAAGTTTACCTGAGCTTCCCACAATACGGTGACAAGGAATAATAATTGGTACGGGGTTTTTACTGTTTGCCAGCCCTACGGCACGCGTGTTTTTCTCCGATCCCGATTGTTTGGCAATATCGAGGTAGCTGGCAGTAGTTCCAAAATCAACATTTTGTACCAGTTGCCAAATCCTTTGCTGAAATTCTGTTCCTTCAGGAGCCAGTTTCAGTTTGAATTCTTTTCGTTTGCCGGCAAAATATTCTTGCAACTGACTTTCGGCTTCTTTCAAAATTGTTGGTTGATCAGTAGAATTATCCGTTTTCTCAGCATCAAAGTACACAGCAGTTAGTGCCGTTTCGGTTGACTGTAGTTTGAGCCAGCCAACGGGAGAATTCATATATCGGGTAAATTGTGCCATAAAAAATCCGGTACCAAAGATACCGGATTTTAATAAAAGTTAGGTTAGGGTTTAATACCTTTCACGTTTTGTATATTTCGTATGCAGCAGATGATGCGAAACTTCTCCCAATGGTTCTTTCAGGAAATCTTTATATAGCTTTTTAATTTCCGGGTTATCGTGCGATTTACGAATTGGCAGTCCTTCATCTTCAGCATAAATTGCTTCGGCACGTTTACGCCTTATTTCGGGGTTGGTAGGAATCGGCTGTCCGCCGCCACCCAGGCACCCGCCCGGGCAGGCCATAAATTCAATAAAATGGTAATCGGCAGTTCCGGCTTTTACTGATTCCATAACCGATTTAGCATTGATTAGCCCGTGTGCCACAGCACATTTTAGTTCAACACCATCGAGGAATGCCCATTCTTCCACCGGATTTTCAATTTTTATGCTTGCTTCGCGAATACCATCGCTACCACGTACCGGAATAATGTTCAGGTTTTCGAACGGAACTTCGCGGCCGGTAACGATTTCGTACGCGGTGCGCAAAGCCGCTTCCATAACGCCACCGGTTGCCCCAAAAATTACTCCTGCCCCGGATGATTCGCCCATTAATCGGTCGTATTTAGCAGGCTCCAGTTTGTTGAAATCCAAGCCGGCTTGTTTAATCAGGATTGCCAGCTCGCGCGTTGTTAAAACATAGTCAACATCGCGGTAGCCACTGTCGTGCATTTCCGGGCGGAAGGCTTCGTATTTTTTTGCTGTACACGGCATTATCGAAACCGAAACAATGTCTTCAGGTTTTATGTTTCGTGCGTTGGCGTAATACGTTTTTGCCAATGCCCCGAACATTTGTTGTGGCGATTTACAAGTAGAAAGGTTATTTAAGTGTTCAGGGAACATGTGTTCAATGTATTTAATCCATCCCGGCGAACATGATGTTGCCATTGGTAAAGCAACCGACTTGTCGTTATCTACCAACGCTTTTTTCAGGCGGGTAAGTAATTCGGTTCCTTCTTCCATAATGGTAAGGTCGGCGGTAAAATCGGTATCCAGAACTGAGTCGAATCCTAAACGTTTTAAAGCGGCAACCATTTTTCCGGTAACACTTTTCCCCGGTTTTAATCCCAGTTCCTCGCCCAGTCCCACACGCACTGCAGGTGCTGTTTGCACCACAACATGTTTATTCGGATTGGCAATGGCTTCCCAAACTTCTTCAATGTAGTTTCTCTCAACCAGCGCTCCGGTAGGGCAGTGGTTAACACATTGGCCGCAGTTGGTACAAACCACGTCGCGCATGGCTTTCTCGAAGAATGTGGTAATCTTCATTTTATCGCCTTTGTGGGCCACAGTAAGCGCGTTAACACCCTGCAATTCTGCGCAGGTTCGTACACAACGCTGGCAGCGGATACATTTGCTGTCGTCTTTAATTATCGACGGCGAATAAGCATCTATCGAGAAGTGCTTTAACGGAACGAGTTCGATAAAATCCTGGGTCATTATTTTATACTCCGATGCAAGCGTTTGCAGTTCGCAGTTTCCGTTGCGGTAACACTTGGTGCAATCGGCATTGTGCTCGGCCAGTAGCAATTCGATAATTTGCTTGCGCGAATTACGAACTTTTAAACTGTTGGTAAGGATTTCCATACCTTCCTCGCACGGTGTGGCACAGGCCGCCGACAAGCGGTTTTGTCCGGCTACCTCAACCACACAAACGCGGCAGTTTCCGGCAACGCACAAATCTTTATGATGACATAGTGTTGGAATGGTAATTCCCTGTTCTTCGGCAGCTTCCAGAATGGTTTTTCCTGTTGCAATCTCAACCGGAAAACCGTTTATGGTGATGTTTACTTTTTTGCTCATAATCTTTCTTTTTCCGGTTTTTTAATAGATCATTTCTTCTCTGAAGTTCTCTACAATCGACGAGAACGAATTGGCCACCGATTGGCCCAAACCACATTTGGCTGTGTATTGCATGGTTTCGGTAAGGCGCAATAATTTATCGAGGTAGGAGGCCGGTTTTTCACCGCGTTTCACCGCTTTAATGCCCAGTAGTAACTGCTGGCAACCAACGCGGCACGGCGTGCACTGGCCGCACGATTCTTCCCGGAAAAATTCGAGGTAATTATCGAGCACATTAAACATCGAGCGCGAACTATTAAAAAGCATCATCGATCCGCCGGTGGGTAACGAAATGCCCGTTAGTTTTCCTTTAAAACCAATGGCGGCATCTTTAAATTTTTTGCGGGGTACAAGAAAACCGGAAGCTCCGCCAACTTGTACGGCTTTGGTATCGCCGTCGCCAAATTCGTACACAAAATCCTGCAAGCTCATTCCCAGCTCCAATTCGTAAATACCCGGTTTGGGTGTATCGCCCGATACCGAGAACAGCTTGGTGCCGCGAGAGTACTGAACGCCCAGATCGTAGAATTTTTTTGCGCCGTATTTAAAAATGGTGAAGGTGTGCACCAACGTTTCCACATTGTTGATAACGGTAGGTTTTCCCATAAAACCGGCTTGCGTAGGAAATGGTGGTTTGTTACGCGGTTCGCCACGTTTTCCTTCCATCGATTCCATTAAGGCGGTTTCTTCGCCACAAATGTAAGCGCCGCTACCCATAAAAATTGATATTTTGAAATCGAGATTAGTTTCTTTGCAGTAGTATTCGAACTCGTCGATGACCTTGTTTAACTCGGGCAACAGAAATTTATATTCGCCCCGCAGATAGATATAACCTTTTTTCGCTCCGGTAATATACCCGCAAATAGCCATTGCCGTTAGTACTTTGTAGGGTACGCGCGATAAAATTTCGCGGTCTTTAAAAGTGCCGGGCTCGCCTTCGTCGGCATTACATATCACATATTTTTCTTTCTCTTTCGATTCTGCTGTAAGTTTCCATTTTAGTCCGGTTGGAAAGCCGGCTCCGCCGCGTCCTTTTAACTCGGAGCTGATGAGTTCGTTAATTAGTTCCTGTGGTTTTCTTTCCAGGGTTGAAGAGAGAATTTTTTCCCAGTCGTTTTCATTTCTGAAAATGAAATCTACACGTTTTAATTGATTTGAAGTTGCCATATTTGCCGGTTTAGTGATTCGCATTTACTTTCATATAACCCGATAATATCTCCCGCACTTTTTCAGGTGTGAGTTCGGTATAAATCTCATCGTTTATCAGCATAGCCGGTGCTTTGTGGCACCAGCCCAGGCAGTTGGTTTCCAGCAGGGTAAATTGTTTGTCGGGGGTGGTTTCCCCTAAACCAATTTTTAGCATGTCTTCTATGGCAAACAAAATCTGGTTTTTGCCCTTCATGGCACAGGTAATGGTTTTGCACACACGAATAATAAATTGTCCGGTAGGTTTGGTTTCAAGGAAGGAATAGAATGTAGCCGTTCCATAAACGTCGGCGGCCGGGATATCAATTTCCCGCGCAATTTCGATCATCGAACGTTCTGAAAGGAATTTTTCCTGTTCAACCACTCCTTGTAAAATGGGTAAAACACTCTCCCGGCTTCGACCATGTTTCTCTGCCAGGTTTTTAACTAAGGTTTGGATTGGATCCATGAGGCAAGTTTTAGTTTTTTTTATTGGTTTTTAGTTGTTATTGTTAAGCAGAGCGCCGGTTAAGGCAGGATCGTTGACTTGTTACTGATCATAATAAAGAAATAATTCTTTATTTGTTATAAACAAATGTACGGAGTAATCACCTAAAAAAACAGTGTATTTGTTTCATAACATTATGTTTTTCAGCAGAAAACAGGTGTTGAAATTCGATCTGTTTCAAAAAATATCGGCGAAGCTAATTTTTGTCATGTATAAATGTGTTCTACAAAGATGAGCGAACACAATGTTGTTTAAACAAGGATTGTTAATTACGGCCGAAATCAGAAATTCATTAACAAATTGTTCAAAGAAAATTAAAGGATGAAGCAACCTTTTTGTGCTCTTTTTTGTCTAATTTTATAGAGCCATATAACAATTTAACAAGTTCATTAAAATGAAAACAGTATTAATCACCCATTTCGCTGTTCTATTATTAATTATTCCGGGCATGAGTTGGGCCCAAATCGTAACCATTACAGGCTATGTTAATAATGGAACCAACGGAAAAGCCATGGAAAACGTAAGTATTTTTGAAAAGAATTCAGGAATAGGAACAATTACCAATCAGAATGGATTTTATAAGCTAATTCTCGATAAGGGCGCTATTGATTTGTCCATTTCAAACGGCGGTTTTAAACCGGTTTTGCACCATGTTGATGCTGTATCGGATACTACCCTGGTGGTAAGTCTTCAGCCGCTGTTGAGCAGTAAAAACCGACAGAAAAAGAACGATCAGGTTCATGCAGAGCTAAAACCGGAGAAAAAGAACGATCGAAAAGGCTTTAAACTATTTTAACAATTCAAAAGGCCGGCGGTTAATCTCATTTTCGTTCCACAATTTCTTTAATAATTTTTCCCTGGCATTTGTCGGGTATCGGCACTGATATTAATTCGGCCAGTGTTGGCACCAGATCAACGGCGTTGTGCGTTGTGCTTATGGTTTGTGCCTTAATTCCTTTTCCCCAAATTACTATCGGAATTCGCGACTGGTCGGTGTAATTGGCGCGTTTGAATTTATACCCGGGTTGCCAGCCTTCTTTTAAGGTGTAGATAAAATCGCCCGAACGGTTTTTGTGGTAGGTATTGTACAGCGGCTCGAACAGCCCGTTTGCCGAGCTTCCCTGTTCCAGCTGAAAAGCCGGCATCGACACCTGAACGCCGGTAAACTGGTTGATGAAGTTTGATGAAACTTCTCGTAACTCATTCAAGCTTACATTATCGTTTTTATTAATAATATCGTGATCAAGGTACAGCTGAAGATCAGAATAATGTTCAATCCATTTCTCTTCGCCATAGGTGATATTCAGATAAGAAGTTAACAGAGCAATAGCACTTTCAACATTAAAATAATCAACCGTAAGGTGAAATTCCTCTTTCAGGTACTCAACCGGGTACGAAGCTGATGTGTTGGCCGTAAGAAAAAACAGCACATTATCTTTCCCGAATTTTTGTTCGGCGGCATCAATCAATTCGCCAATGTACTGGTCGAGATAAAGGTAAGTATCTTCCATTTCGAGCGAAGCCGGCCCAAATGAGCCGTTTTCATAATCCATGCTCGAAAATACAGCCGTAACAAAATCGGTAATGTTATCGGTACCAATTTCTTCGTTTTCCAACAAACGCAGGGTAAAATCCTTAATCATCATATTGGCCGATGGTGTAGTTTTAAAGGGTCGGAAATCGCTGGTGCGGTTAATGTATTTGTTTATGGAGTGCGGGAAAGTATTAAACTCGCCAAAATAGCCACGCTCCAACAGGTAGTCGTCGCGCAGGCTTTCGGTGTATTCGGTTTCAGGGAGTAGTGTTGTCCAGGTGCGGTGGCTATAAATATCGGCGTAATTTTCGCTGTTGAACAAACGCACCCAATCGGGGAAAGTGCTTACGTAAAACGAACTTGATATCATTCGTCCCGATTCAGAGTCGAACCAGTAAGCGCCATCGGCAGCATGGCCGGCAGCAAAAATTGCCGACTCGCGGTTTAAAGCTGCACTAAATATTTTGGCTTTTCCTCCGCTTAATATTTTCAAATTATCGGTAAGTGTTGTCGAAAGCAGGTTTTGCGGCGATGCAGCACCGGCTTTGGTATCGGCACCAACCGTAAAATAATAGTCGTCTTCGGTGCTGTCAATTTCCTTTTTCTTCAGTCGGTCGTACCAATTATTCGAAACAATTCCGTGAATAGAAGGATGAACACCGGTAAACAGTGTTGCTGTTCCGCTGGCGTAGTTTTGTTCGTGCAGCGTAAGTTTCACATTCTGGCAAACGGCTCCCTGCGTGTAGATTTTCTTAAATCCGTTGGGCTGAAACTTTTCCCAATAGCGCTGAATGTAATCGGGCCGCATGTTTTCAACAACAATACCAATTACCACTTTGGGTTTATCGCTATTTAGCGCTTTATTGTTTTGTGCCTGTGCCTGGCCACCCAGAAATAAGAGAATAAAACTTATAACTACAACTACTCCTGACTTCATATTTTAAACTGATTTAAGCAGCCAAAAGTAAACAATTTGAATGCTTTCAACAAAGGAATTTTGTAAAGCGGATAAAAAAATGGTTGTCTCAAAAACTTGTTTGTCAGAAGTTTGAGTTTGTGATTAAAACTAATTCTGAAAAAAAAACACGCAAACGAGTAGGGTAGGTCGGGTCTCGTGCGGATTAGAGTTAGAAGTAATCATTAAAATATAATGTCATGAAAAATAGTATTGGATTTTTAGTTGTTGCCTTGGCAATGTTAATGTTCTCGTGTAATACAAATACTGATGAAAGTATTGATATTCCAGAGATGAGTGACGAATTGACCTTAAAATCGGCCGAAATTGCAGTGGCCGAAGTACAGGCCGAAGCTGCTGTTACCGAATGTAATTACGAAGTGGAATTTTTTGCCAATGCCGAACCGATTCTTACACGTTGGTGGCAAATGGGTAAATTTTTTGGATGGAACAGTAACCTGCGCTATTTCGAAAATCAGTGTCCGGATGTTACCATCGAGCAGAGCGATGATTCCGGTTATCCGCTTACAATTACGCTGAATTATGGCGATAGCACGGTGCTAAACAATGGCAAAGTGTTGAGCGGCGAAATTGTTATGGTAATTTCGGCACCACGAAACAGCCAGGATTATTCGCGGTTGGTAAGCTTCAATGATTTTTCGGTCGATTCGATGCTGATATCCGGTACTTCAGAAGTTGTAGTTGACAAACTGGATAGCACATTCCGTAAATTAGAGTCGGAGATGACCTTTATTTATCCCGACGGAACAATCGTAACAAGAAGTGCCGAACGTGTTTGGCAATGGCTGGCCGGCCTTGATACACCCGAAATTCAGAGTGATGATGTTGTGATTATTACCGGCGAAGTTACCGGCACAATTGTGTGGCCCGATGGAACCGAAGAAACCTACAGTAAAACAATTACCGCTCCGTTAAAACGTCTGGCAATGTGCAGGTACATGGTTGAAGGCGAGGTTGAAGTTCGTGTTGGTGGAAGTACAGTTTCCATACTGGATTATGGTTATAACGAGAGTGGCGAAGATTGCGACCATTATGCACTGCTGACGACCGATGCCGGAGACGAAGTAATCGACCTTTCAGAAAAACATTATAACGGACTGGCAAAACAGAAAATGCAGCAAAATCAGCATCAGTATTCGGGTGAAAACGGAAATCAAAATAATAACCAGAATCAAAATCAGAATGGAAACAATAACCATAACGGCAACGGATAGTGAGTAGTGGAGAGATAGTACCGGGAGGTGTTTTTTGGGTCTCCCGGTATTTCTCAATCCCGCAAATAACTGTAACTTTAACATGCTAACCAATGTTGCTGCGTTTTGACAAAAGAGGAATTCAAAAAGCTTTTTAATGAACATTTTAGCCAGGTTCGTAACTATATGTTCTATCGTTCGGGAGATACCGAACTGGCTACCGATATTGCGCAGGAAACATTTCTGAAGATTTGGGAGAAACAAAATAAAATTGACGAGGCCAGGGTGAAAGGGCTGCTTTTTAAAATTGCCAACAACCTGTTTGTGTCGCACTACCGAAAAGAAAAACGTTCTTTTGAATTTTTTAAGCATTATGAGCCGGATGGAAAATCGCGCTCACCGGAGGAAGACCTGGTTTTCGAGCAGCTGAAGCAAGATTACAGTTACGCGCTGCAAAGAATGCCCGAAAAACAACGAACCGTTTTCCTGATGAGCCGCGTTGATCAACTGACCTACAACGAAATTGCCGAAATGGTTGGAGTAAGTGTTAAGGCGGTTGAAAAGCGTATGAGGCTCGCGCTTACGTTTTTACGAACTAGTTTAAAAACAAATGAATGATAAAAATATACATAGCGATCCGTTAAACGATTTCGAAAAAGATCTTTTCGGAAAGGGAAAGATAAACTGGGAGAAATCGGAGGCTGATGTTTGGAATGAGCTGCAAGGGAAAATGGATAAAAACCCGGCAAAAGAGGTTCATATCCGAAACAATTGGGTTCAGTGGGCAGCGGCGGCGGTAGTTCTGTTAATTTTAGGATTCGGAGCAGTTATTTCGTCGTGGCAGAAAACCATAGAATGTAGGCCCGGCGAACACCTGGTAGCCGCGTTACCCGACGGATCGAGCGTTGATTTGAACGCAGCATCAAAATTGGTTTATAATCCCCTGAAATGGAAATGGGAACGTAAACTTAAATTTGTAGGGGAAGGCTTTTTTAATGTTGAAAAAGGATCAACGTTCACTGTTGAGTCCAATAACGGAACTACGCAGGTGCTCGGAACTTCGTTTAATATTTATGCCCGCGAAGAAAATTACCGCGTAACCTGCCTCACCGGTAAAGTGCAGGTAACATCGCCCGGTAACGAGAAAGTAATTCTTCTGCCCCAAAATCATGTTGAGCTGGAAGCGGGGAAACTGGTGGTTACCAAACTATTTGAATCAGAAAAGGCAATAAGCTGGAAGCAAAATTATTTCTACTTCGCCGGGCGTCCGTTAAAAGAGGTGATTGATGAAATTGAGCGCCAATATGCCGTAACGATAAAACTCGATCCGGAATTAAATAATCGTAACTTTGGAAGTAATTTTTCGAAACAACACAGCGTTGAGGATGTGTTGGATTTTGTTTGCAAACCAATGAATCTGAAGTTTGAAAAACAAGCGAATAATATTTACATAGTGACAGCCGAAAGTTAATGAACCGATTCACTGTTGTGGTTTTGGTAATGCTGTTAACCGCAATGCAGGTGGCGGCACAAAACCAGAAAGAAATAGAAATCAACACACGTAAAACCCCGTTAAATCAGGTTTTAATCGATTTAAAGGAAAAGTATGGCTTGCAGTTTGCCTACGATAGCGATTTACTCTCCGGTTTTTTAGTCAGTGCCAACCACAAATCTTTCAATAGCGATGAAGAAGCACTGCGTTTTCTTATTAAAGATTTTCCGCTCGAAATTGAACGCTCGGGCGATGTGTTGCTGATTATTCCCAAACGGAAAAACAAACCGGAGTTAACTCAAATATCGGGGCAGGTGCTGGAAGCCAACACTTTTGAGCCTTTGCCTTATTCATACATTCTTATTAACCGCCGGCCGGTACAATCCGATATTCAGGGATATTTCAATTTTATTGCTTCGGCCGATACTTCTTACAATCTTCAAATTTCGCACCTGGGCTATTTTGTTTTCGATACGGTTGTTACGCAAAGTCTCAGTCGTAATTTTTTGCTTTATCCGCAAATCGAACGCATTCAGGAGGTGCAGATTTACAGTAATCCCATCGAAAAATCAACACTTATTGGCAACACCGCCGGCCGAATGAAAATTAACCACCAAATTGCACCTATCCTTCCCGGCTATGGCGATAATTCGGTGTTTAACCTTTTGCGATTAATGCCCGGAGTAATGGCTTCAGGCGAACAATCCAACGATCTGCTTATTTGGGGCGCATACGAGAGCCACAGTAAAATTCTGTTTGATGGATTTACCGTTTTCGGATTAAAAAATTTCAACGATAACATTGCCGTTGTCAATCCTTTGGTGGTAAAAAATATTGAAGTAATGAAAGGCGGTTACGAAGCCCGCTATGGCGATCGTGTTGGAGGAATTGTTGATATTCAGGGCAAAGACGGAACCTTATTAAAACCAACGCTTACATTCAGTATCAATTCAATTACGGTAAATACAATGGTGCAGCTGCCGCTTTCAAAAAAATCGTCGTTACTGGCTGCCTACCGCCAAACCTATCATCAGTTGTACAGCCCAACACGAATAAGTATTGTTGCCCGAGAAGAAAATTCAACGTCGGGTGCGGGTGCCGGAGTAGGAACTCCCCACGGAAAAGGTCCTTCTACGAATCGTATTTCCGACGTAAAACCCGATTTTGTTTTTCGCGATGCCAACCTGAAATATACGTTTAAGGGCGATGACGGAAGCCGGTTCTCACTTAGTTTATATGGTGGCGGCGACGATTTTAGCTACGATATGGATGCCCAATTGGCAAGAGTTTTATGGACACGAGAGGAGCAGGAACAGAATAAACAGTTGGGTGGATCGGCACAGTTGAATTATCCCTGGAATAACGGAGATGCTACAAACCTGACTGTTGCCTATTCGGCATTTGGGCGTGAGTTGTACCAAAAGGCGCAAACCGAAAATAACCAAAACGGAAACATTACGACGTTAAATGATTTGGACGCGGAAAATACGGTGGACGAACTAAGTTTTAATGCCGAACATACCTTGAATTTTCGCCGGGGACATCGTTTACTGATTGGTACCGGCGCAATTAATAACAAGGTTGAATTAGCGCGTTTTTCCGATGGCAAACAACAGATTAACATTAATAACCAATCGCCGCGCATTTATTCGTATTTGCAGGATGAATATCCGTTTGGTGAGTTGCTGGAATTAAAAACCGGGGTGCGGGCTATTTATAACACCAAGCCTGGTAAATGGTATGTAGAGCCACGTGTTTCGGCATCGTTTTCTGTTTTTGATGATCTGAAAATAAATGCTTCGTGGGGGCTGTATAATCAGTTTATATCGAAAACAACGGTGCTCGACAGTACCAATAATTACACCGAGTTTTGGACAAACTCCGATGAGGAGCAAGTTCCGGTTTTAAGTGCCGAACATTTTGTGGCCGGATTATCCTATCAGCGAAACGGATTTACAGCCAGTGCTGAAGCTTTTTATAAAACTACCGATGGATTGAGCCGTTACGTAAATGGAAATTTGCTTGTTAGTGAGGGTTTTTACGAAGGAAAGGCACGAAGCAAAGGCCTCGATATTTTTCTGAAAAAAGAATACAAACGTAACATGGCCTGGATTTCGTACACCTTAAGTAATGCGGAAGAGCAGTTCCCGTATTTCCGGATAAATACCTGGCAGCCGGCACCACATCAGCAAAAACACGAGCTAAAATTTGCGGGGGTTTACAATTATAAATCGTTTTATCTGTCGGCAAATTATGTTTATGGTTCCGGTTTCGAGCGCTATGATCTGGAAGTTGATAACGACCTGAATTTCGATAAAGCCTACAGCAGGCTGGATGCGGCTTTGGTTTATAAATTCAGGCCGGGAAAAGTAAAAGCCGAAGCCGGAATTTCAGTCCTGAATATATTTAATACCGGGAACATTAAATACTCGAATATAAGAATTAGCACCATCGACGAGCTTAGTCTTATTGGTGTTTATTCCGATGCGATTTCGTTTACACCGGCCGTGTTTCTGAATATTGAGTTGTAAATGCAGCTAAAGTCTAGTCAGTATAATCGATAATCGAAACAGTTACATCGTAAACATGGTCAGCCAGTCTTTCCAGCCCCGAGAAAATATCTTTGTATAAGGTACCTATTTGGTACGAGTATTTTTCATTTTCTATTTTGGCAACGTGGTCTTTCCGTAGTTTATCTCTGAACCGGTTAATTTGTTTTTCAATAGCCTCGGCCTCTGTTATATCAACTTCGGTATTGTCTTTATTCAGGTTTTCGATCATAATGTTCATCGACTTATCGACCATTTTAATCATTTCCGACACTTTTTCTTTCATTTTCGGAGTCAGCGTTTCCTTCTTATCGCTGATTCGTAGCAAAGCCCGGCCAATGTTAAGGCATGAATCGCCAATACTTTCAATTTCGTCAACAATACGAAGCATCGAGCTGATACTTTTCGACGATTGTTTGCTCAATACACCTTCCGAAACTTTGGTGAGATAACTGGCAATGGAAACTTCCATTTGGTCGCTTTTATCTTCTCCAATTTCCATTTTATTGAACTGTTTTACCAGTTTTCGCTCGTTTTCCTCTTCGAGCATGTTATTAACTCTGGAAAATAGTTTTTTTGTTTGCTGGGCATAAACTATAATTTCCTTTTTGGCCTGAAGTAACGATAATTCGCTGGTGTTCAGCATTCCGAATTTGATGTACCTGAGTTTGAACTCTTCTTCATCTTCTTTCTCCGGTACTAATTTCTGTACCATATTTACCAGGAAGCGAACAAACCATATCTGAAACAGTACATTCAAAATATTAAACGAAGTATGGAAAAACGACAAGGCAATTGGAACGGCCCCGGCGTTGTTAAATGCCGAACTTCCGGTTATTGATTGTGTAATGGTATCTATTCCGCGCAGGAAAAACGGGAATATGGAAAGCACCCATATTACACCTACTACATTGAACAGAAAGTGTATTCGTGCAGCGCGTTTTGCCGATGAGTTGGCCACCGTAGCGGCTATATTAGCGGTTATTGTTGTGCCAATATTTTCGCCAAGCACCATGGCCGCCGCGTGGTCGAATTGTATCCAGCCATTATTACACATTACCAGCGTTAGCGCCATTGTTGCACTCGACGATTGAATAACAACGGTAAGCAGGGTGCCTATAAGTAAAAAGATCAGGCTCGACCCCAATCCCATTCCGGTAAAGTTTTTCAGAAATTCCAGAATTTCAGGGTTATCGCCGATATTAGGTACACTCGCTTTTAAACTTTCCAAACCAATAAAAAGTAAGGCAAAACCAACCAGCACTTCGCCCCACGATTTGTTTCGGGTCTTTTTGGAAAACACCAAGGGGAAACCGATACCAATGATTGGGAAGGCCAGGATGCTCATTTTTACTTTGAAGCCAAGAATGGAGATGATCCAGGCGGTAACGGTTGTGCCAATGTTTGCTCCCATAATTACACCGGCCGATTCGGTAAGTGTAAGAAGCCCTGCATTCACAAAACTAACAATCATTACCGTAGTTGCACTCGACGATTGAATAATGGCGGTGATTGATAGCCCGGTTATTACGCCCATGAACCGATTGGAAGTCATGGCGGCCAAAAAGTTGCGAAGTTTGCCGCCTGCCACTTTTTGCAGCGCTTCGCTCATCAGTTTCATCCCATAAAGGAAAAGTCCCAGTGCCCCGATTAAGGTCAGAAAATCAAGTAAAGAATAGTCCATTCTTGGTGAATTTAAAACGGCGAAAGTAGGGATAATCGAAAAAATATGGGAGAAATTTCTGACTTGATTTACTTGTTGCGATTGTTACACCTGTTATGTGGCTTAAAAACAGGCATTTAAAATTTTGTAAATTATTCAGTTGGTTCTACATAAATTAAGGAGATAAGAAATTGCTGCAATTTCGGGAGCAGGGAAATTGCAGGCACACTATTAAAATGCTATTTGATTGCGCTGAAAGCGCTGATTCCAGGAAATTCAATTTGTGCGAAAATTTGTACAATCTGCCTGAAACGTTTTTATCCGATTTTTACCGATGTCATTGCTAATGATCCTCCAACCGGTTCATCATTAAAAATACTTATATCATCTTTTTTGTCTTGTAATGCCAGTGCATAAAGCAAAGGCAAATAGTGCTCGGGTGTTGGTATTGATAACTGGAAAGCCTTGCCCAGTTTTGAATAATTGATTAATTCCTGGTGATTGCCACTCAGTATCAATTCTTTCATTTTTTCGTTGGCTTCGTTGGCCCAGTCGAAACCAAAATTCTCGTTCAGTTTGCCCCAATGTACCATCCGTAAATTGTGCACATTATTGCCACTGCCCACAATCAAAATCCCTTTATCACGCAGTTTTTTCAGCTCTTGTGCAAGTGTATAATGTTGCTGTGGCGTTTTTCTGTAACCCAAACTCAGCTGAATTACCGGAACATCGGCATCGGGGTACATGTGCCTGATTACCGACCAGGCACCATGATCGAGGCCCCATTTATCGTCGAGATGAACCGGGGTTTGTTGTACCATGTTTTTTACTTCCTGCGCCAACAGTGGCATTCCCGGTGCAGGGTATTGTACATTATAAAGTTCCTGAGGGAAACCGCCAAAATCGTGAATGGTACCTGGTTGTTCCATTGCGGTAACGCGTGTTCCCTGCGTTTCCCAGTGTGCCGACACAACAATGATTGCTTTTGGCTTTTCAATTTCGGAAGAAACCTTTCTGAAACTCCGCACAAATTCGTTTTCGGTGATGGCATTCATCGGGCTTCCGTGGCCAAGAAACAACACCGGCATTTTTGGAGTATTCTCCAACGATTCTGTTATTTTATTTAATGCATTAAGTTTCATTCCTGCAACTGTTAGCGGCACTGCTGCCATTACTGTTTTTAAAAATTGTTTTCGTTTCATGTAAAAACGGATTTTCTTTTTTAACCAACCGTTTTCCGGCTTTTCCATTTTATCTATACAACCAATTTAGTGGCATATTGTTGTAAAGGCATGAACACGTATATTGCCATTTTGCGCGGGATAAATGTTAGCGGAAAAAATAAAATAAAGATGGATGCACTGAAATCCTCTTTTACGAATTTGGGATTTGAAAAAGTACAAACCTATATTCAAAGCGGGAATGTTGTTTTTCGTTACCAGCTAACAAGTTCCGGTAATTTGGAAGAATTGATCAACAGTCAAATACAGAAAGACTTTGGATTTGATGTGCCGGTGTTGGTTTTAGATGAAGTAGAATTGGCGAACATCATTAAAAGCAATCCATTTGCTGGCGATGAAAACAAAGAGGCCAAATTTCTGCATGTTACTTTTTTAAAAGAGACTCCGGCAAAAGAGAATAACGAAAAAATCAATTCCTCTGTAAAAGCCGGAGAGGAATTTGTGGTTTTCGGGGGTGCGGTTTATTTATACTGTCCGCACGGCTATGGAAAAACCAAACTCAACAATAACTTTTTCGAAAGCCAGTTGAAAGTGAGTGCAACCACACGCAATTGGAAAACCACGTTAACGTTGTTGGAAATGGCAAAAGAAACAGAAGTTTAATCTTTATCACATTCGCACCGAATGTCATTCTTCGATTTGCGCCCACTAAATTTTTTTTTGTGCATCGCCGAGTTTTGCCAGTTCTCGAAAATACGCAAGGAAAAAGCTTCGCTGCTTTCAATAAAACATTGTTCGCCAAGCGCATGAACTTGCTTCCTTAAAAGCCATCGGCGGTTGTATAAATAACGCATCAGCTTTTTGCGTGAATCCTTATCCGAAATTTGAATGTTTTTGCTTTTTATGGCCTCGTGAAACAAATTTAAGTCGTGCAGTTTGCCGAGCGAACTTCCCAGAAAACTCAAATCGCTGATATAGGTTCGAATGGAATTTTGCCAGGCTTTATTGAGTAACATTAAATGATATGTCAGGTATTTTACCTGTTTGCGCCAGTAGTGGTAAATCTCGTCGTCATTCAAAAATTCGGTGGTTTCAAATGCTCCCCGTGCACGTTTGTAAACATGTTGCAGGCTTTTAAGAATAAAAAATTCGGGATCGCCTGTAAAGCTCAAATTATGTATCATTTGCTGCAGGCCCAGTATCATCTGCTTAATATCTTCGGCATGCCCCGATTGTTTAAAAAGGTCGAACGCTGTTTTCCTGTTTCTGCGGTGTTGAGAAATAATTTTATCGAGCGCTTTTGTAACCGCAGGATTTCGTAGTTTTAGTTTTATTTCCCGGAGGAGCTCAATTTGCGAAGTATCGTCGCGCAAAGGGGCAACTTCCATCGCCAGGTCGCGGTAATAAGCGTTCATTTCATTGTAGCTGTTTTCTCCAATTTCGTGGCGAAGTAAACGCAACAAGCCCCGTATTTTTTTTAGATTGGTTCGAACCTCGTGAATGTAGTAGTGCGGTCGTTTAGTGATGGTTATAAATTTTGCAGAATCGGAATGTAGTTTGTCGAGCACACGAAAAATGCCCTCCTCAAAATATTCACGTTCTTTTATCTCCAGACTAAATTCTACGCTCATTATTTTCGCTTTGTAACATTTACACTACCACACCATACTGCTTACAGATAAACGATTTCAGCCTAAAAAAGTTAACCAGGGTGAACTATGCCGTTTTTCGGTAACGCCAAATAGCCAGGCTTAAGAATGTAATGCCCAGAATCGATAAGGAAACAAGTTCCTGTAAAAGATCGGCAACACCGGAACCTTTTAAAATTACCATCCTCATTACGCGCATAAAATAGTAGATCGGATTGAGACGGTTGATGGATTGTGCCCAATCGGGCATACTTTCAACGGGTGTGAAAATTCCTCCCATCAGTACAAAAATCATCATAAAGAAAAAACTGACGAACATGACCTGTTGCTGCGTGTCGGCCACTGTAGAAATAAACAGTCCGAGGCCAAGCACCCCGATGAGGTAAATGCCGGCCATAAAAAACAGGGTGAACAAACTTCCAACAATGGGGAGGTCGAAAACCTGCCAGGCGATGGTTAGCCCAAATGCCAGATCGAACAGGCCAATTATCCAGAAAGGAACAAGTTTGCCAATAATAAACTGGTATTTTTTTAGAGGCGTAACATTCAGTTGCTCGATGGTGCCGATTTCTTTTTCGCGCACCAGGTTCATCCCCGACATAAACATCCCGATGATGGTGACCAGAATCGCCAGAATTCCGGGCGCCATAAACCATTTGTAATCCAGCTCGGGATTGTACCAGTAATTCTCGGTTATTTCAACTTTTACCGGTGGCGTAAATTCCGGGATTCCTTTCCATTCGGCAATAATGTTTTTGTTAAAATCGGCGATGATATTGGCCGAATATGCATAAATCAGTTGCGCCGAGTTGCTCTCAATTGCATTTATTAAAAGTTGTACTTTCGATTCGTCGTTTCGAATAAGGTTGCGTTCAAAATCAACCGGGAAAACAAGAATGGCATTTGCTTCGTCATTTAGCAGCTTTTCTTCTGCCAGCTTCTCCGATTGCTCTAAATGATGTACATGAAAAAACGGAATTCCATCAAATTGGGCGATCAGGTGGCGCGAATTTTCCGACATATCGTGATCAACCACAACTAAATCGATACGTTTCATGTCGTAGGTTGCCGCAAATACTAAAATCAGCATTTGCATGATCGGCACAACAAAGATCATTGGAAGAATGGTCTTATTCCGAAATATTTGCCGGAATTCTTTTTGCAGGATGTAGAGTATTGTCTTCATAATGAGCTACTAGCCTCTAGCTACCAGCTATTAGCTTTGTTTTAAGTTCTTTTGAAGTCCGGCGATCATTCGTTGTTCTTCATCCAGACTATTTATAATTTCTGAAAAATCTTTATCTGAAATAAAATTCAATCTTTTTGCAATTGTTAGTTGTGTTTCTAACTCAAAAGATGAACCCAGTGCGATATCCAAAAATCGATTAAAATCCTTATCGGAGCCTCTCCCGGATCCTTCTGCAATATTTGAAGGAACAGAGATCGCAGAACGTTTGATCTGGCTCGTCAAACCATACATTTCCTCTTTTGGAAATGTGTTGGTGTTTTTGTAGATATCAACAACAAGTTCAATACCTTTCTGCCATACTTTTAACTTCTTAAAGTTCTTCATCTTAATTTGTTTTTATAGGTTAATATTTACGTGATCTAATACTCATTTTTCTTTACTAGTGGCTAGAAGCTAATGGCTAGTAGCTATTCAAGTCTAATCTTAAACTTCCTCACGCTAACAGCGATAAAAAACAGTGTCATGGCAATTAAAACTGCTGTCTCTTTCCAGATAAAAAAGATGCCGGTTCCTTTCAACATAATGGTTCTTACAATCGTGATAAAATAACGCGCGGGCATAATGTGACTGAAATATTGCAGCACCACAGGCATATTTTCGATGGGGAAAATAAAACCTGATAATAGGATGGTTGGCAGCATTAACCCGATCATTGAAATAAACATGGCTGTCATTTGGTTTTTTGCTGCCGTTGAGATCAGAATTCCCAGGCAAAGGGCCATCAGAATAAAAAGAATGGTTTCCAGCATCAATAAAATGAAGCTGCCATTTACCGGGACGCTAAATACAAAATGCCCGATAAGCACGATAATAAAGGCATTGGCAATCGACAGTAAAAGATAGGGGAGTACCTTGCCAACAATAATCTGAACAGGGCGAAGTGGCGAAACAAGCAAAATTTCCATGGTTCCCAACTCCTTCTCGCGGGTAATTGATATGGAGGTCATCATGGCCGAAATGAGCATTAAAATCAGTGCCATTACTCCTGGAACAAACATATAGGCACTTTTCATTTCTTCGTTAAAATACATGCGCACTTCCGGTGTAATTTGCATAGGCAGCTGCATTTCGGGGTACAATTTTCGGATGTAGTCGTTTACAATGGCAGTAGTGTATGAAATGGCCAGCTTAGCAATGTTCGGATCGGAAGCATCGGCAATCAACTGCATTTTGGCGGTTCCTTCTTTCCCGAGTGTTTGCCCAAAGTTGTTTTCAAAAACAATCACCTCGCGCACTTTCCCTTTTCTGAAAATGGCGTCGATACCATCAAGGTTATTCAGATTTTCATCTAATATAAAATAACCCGATGACAACAATTTATTGGTGATTTCCTTTGTGGTTTCATCCTTCGACTGGTCGTATATGGCAATGTGTACATCTTTTATTTCGCTTTTAATCACCGTTCCAAAAACCAGCAATTGCACCACCGGAATTCCAAAAAGTATCAGCATCGTTCGCGGATCGCGAAAAATGTGGAAGAATTCCTTTTTTATGAATGATTTTAGTTGTTTCATGTTAGTAGCCTCTAGCTACGAGCCACAAGCGTTTAGCTTATTTTGCTGTAGTGAATATTAATTTAGTTCGTTGTCGCATTATTTTTTTCATTTAATTCTCTTTAGTTTGCTTTTAACTACGAGACATTGGTTCTTTTCGAATCAAGCTAGGAGCTATTAACTAAAGGCTAGCAGCTTATCTTGCTATCTTCAAAAACACTTCGTCCATGTTGGTTGCTGTGTATTTTTCTTTCAGTTTTGCCGGCGTGTCGAGTGCTTCAATTTTCCCGGCATTCATTATCGAAACGCGGTCGCAATATTCGGCTTCATCCATGTAATGAGTAGTTACAAAAACAGTAATGCCGTTGTTAGCTGCTTCGTAGATGAGGTCCCAGAATTTACGTCGTGTAACCGGATCAACACCTCCGGTTGGCTCATCGAGGAAAACAATTTTCGGATCGTGAAAAATAGCCACCGAAAATGCCAGCTTTTGTTTCCATCCCAGTGGCAGATCGCCTATGAGTTTGTTCTTTACATTTTCCAGTTCCAATTTTTGTAACAGTTCCGATTCTTTTGTTTTGCGCTGTTTTCTTCCAATTCCATAAATTCCGGCATATAACTTAATGTTCTCCAAAATGGTAAGGTCTTCATACAACGAAAACTTCTGGCTCATATAACCGATGTTCTTTTTTATTTTTTCGGTTTCACGATAAATATCAAAACCGGCCACTTCTACCTCTCCCGATGTTGGTGACGAGAGGCCACAAAGAATACGGATTGCCGTTGTTTTTCCGGCTCCGTTGGCTCCCAGAAAACCAAAAATCTCACCCTTTTTCACTTCAAACGTCAGGTTGTCATTTGCCGTAAAGTGGCCGAACTTCTTCGTTAGGTTTCTTGCTGAAATGATTGTTTCTTTTTCCATGGTAGATCGTTTGCTGTTTCAGTATTCAGTCGCAGTATCCAGTCTCAGTTTGCAGTCATAGAACTGGAGCACTTCCAAATTTCTCAGGATGGTTCATCATATAGTTCAACAGTTTACCAATCTCTACACATTCGTTATTTAATCTCTCATGAATGTCATTGTTCAGGTATTTACAGGCGAATGCAAAATCAAGCCAGGTTGCAGTTTCACTGTTTTCACCATCGGAGTCGGTAAGCTTGCTTAAAAAGTGTTTTGGATATCGTCTTTTACGATACGCTTCCGCAACGTTAGTGCAGGTTGAACGCGAAGATCTTCGTACCTGATCTGTAAGCGAATATTTTTCTTCTTTAGGGAATGTTTTGGAAACTTCAAAAATATCCATTGCCAATCTGAAAGCTTTTTGATATACGATTAACTCTTTGAAATCCATGTTTTTTATTTTTGTTTTACTGTTTACTGCGACTGTTAACTGCGACTTCTCATTGTTCCATTAAACTCATAAATACATCTTCAATACCAGCCGGAATTTCTTCAGTGAGGATCTCTTCATGCCCCAGATTTTGCAGATAATGATCGAGTTCGTGGGGTTTTACTTCGTCATTCATTCCGGTAAAATGGGCAAACTGGCCGAACGCATATACTGCTTCCGCTCTATCGTAAGCCCGTAAATCGTTGATCAGTTTATACATATTTTTGGCACCTACCTGAATAATTTTTCGGGGGAATTTTTCGGTTACTCGTTTTGGCGAATTCACATCAAGTATCTGCCCGTTTTGCACCAGTGCCACTCTGTCGCAAAGATCGGCTTCGTCCATATAAGGTGTCGACACTACAATGGTAATTCCCTTTTGCTGAAGGGTTTTTAGCATCTCCCAAAACTCTTTTCGCGAAACAGCATCCACTCCGGTTGTTGGTTCGTCGAGTACCAATATTTTGGGTTTATGGATTAAGGCACACGAGAGCGCCAGTTTTTGTTTCATTCCGCCCGACAGTTTTCCGGCACGACGGTTTTTAAACGGTTCAATCTGATAATAAATATCACGAATCAAGTCGTAATTTTCCTGAACGGTGGTGCCAAAAACCGTTGCAAAGAAGTTCAGGTTTTCCTCCACACTAAGATCCTGGTACAACGAAAAACGTCCTGGCATGTAACCAACTATTTTGCGGATCTTCTTGTAATTTTCTACCACATCAAGGCCATCTAGTTTTACTTCACCTGAATCCGGTAAAAGCAAAGTCATCAGAATTCGGATCAGCGTTGTCTTTCCGGCTCCGTCAGGACCAATCAATCCAAAAAGTTCTCCTTCATTCACATGCAGGTTGATGCCCGAAAGTGCTTTGGTTTCTTTGTATGATTTTGTTATGTTATTTATTTCGATCATTCTTTATTCGTAGGCGCTAAGTGGTTGGAACCGCTAAGCGCATTTGACTGAATACTGCGACTGTTCACTGCCAGCGAACCTCCCCGGGCATTCCTATTTTTAAAGTTCCATTATTCTTAACGGTTACTTTTACAGCATAAACCAGTTTCACGCGTTCCTCTTTGGTTTGAATGATTTTTGGCGTAAACTCTGCTTCCGATGAAATCCAGGTAATTGTTCCGGTGAAATGTTGATTTTCGGTAGCATTCTGATCTACAATAACATCGATTTGCTGGCCGAGTTTCACATGTGGAAGTTGTGCCCCGCTTACATAAACTTTAAGTTCCAGTTCGCTGATATCGGCAATTTTAAAAAGTGCTTTTCCGGAGGTGGTTAATTCTCCTTGCTCGGCGTACGTTTCCAGAATGGTTCCTGAAACCGGCGATTTGATATAGCAACGGTTTAACTGATCGGCTATTGAAGCTTTTTGTGCTTCCAAAACTTCCTGTTCTTTGCTGATGAGCGTGAATTGCGTTTTTGTATTGGCAATTTGTTTATCGATTACACTGATCTGTCCCTGAATATCGTCGAGTTGTTTTTGTGTGGCAGCTCCGTCTTTCAGCATTTTCTGAATACGTTTCTCGTTGATCTTTAGGTTGGTCTTTTGCTCCTCGAAAACGGCAATCTGCGATTGAATGGACTGGCGTTTGGTTAACACTGCAGTTTGTTGCGCATCCAACTGCAACAGCTGTAAGTGCAGTTGAACAGTATCGATAAGGGCAGCAGAATAACCGGCTTCAATCTTGTCACCTTTGTCAACATTTAGTTCAAGAATCTTTCCCGGAGTTTCGGCTGAAACGATTACTGTTTCCGCCTCGAAATTGCCATAAGCATCTGCCGTATCGTTATCGGCTTGGCAGGCCAGTAAAAGGATTGGCAGAGAAATAATGTAAAGTATCTTTTTCATGATATCAATGTTTTTGCTGGTACCTTTTTAGTTCTGTGTTAATGTGCCCGCCAAAGTTTTTCCTTTTATGAGGACATATTTCTCGCGGGCTTCGTTCAACTGAATTTTGTGCAGTTCCTGCTTTAGTTTTGCTACGGTTTCTGCTTGTAATTCCTGAACATAGTCGGAAGTTGTAATGGTTTCATTTTCCAATTTTGAGGCAGCTGCTTTGGTAATCCCGGAACGCAGTTCTACCAGGTTTTCGTCGTTGGCAATTAATTGTTCAAGTTTCCCGATTTGTTCTTTTTGCTGAATGAGCAACAGGTTAAGGTTTTGTATAAAAGTGGCTTCCTGGCTTTGAAGCATTTCTTGTTGTAATTTCAGCACCTGTTGTTTTCGCGAAGTTTGTTTCCAATCGAAGGCATTCCACGACACGCTCACACCAAAAAGGTAGTAGCCTTTAAATTCGTCGAGTAACATGTTTAATCCCGGTTTTCCATAACCCATCTGTCCAAATCCGAAAAGTTTCGGGTTTCTTGTTTTCGAAAGCAGATCGCTTTGAACGGCCAGCTGCTCCCGCTGTACGGCCAGCAATTGTAATTCCGGGCGGAGCAATTCCGAATTGAATGAAAAGTTGCTCTGATAGCTAAATGCTTCCTTTTCTGTAAACTGCTTTCCGGTAAGCAATTCGAGCATTTGGCGCGAGGTGTTTTTTGCCGCATCCAGTTCTACAATATTTTGCTCGAGGTTGATGCGTTCAGCTTTTAATACCATGGCTGCCGAAGGTTCGGTTACTCCGTTCCGAATGGCTGATTCTACGCGGATCAACTGTTCGTCGATGGTTTTTACCTGTGCCAGAATTACTTCTTTTTGCTGACCGACAACCAAAGTTGTAAAAAAGGCCTGTGCAACTTGCTCGTTTAGCTTATAAAGTTCAACTTCAAGTTGACTGAGGTTGCTGTTCAAAATAGCTGTTTCAAGTGTTTTGTTGGCTTTGGTAAGTCCACCATCCCAAATGGTTTGTTGCAACTCGGCGTACGTGTTGTAACGGTTTTTCGATACGGTTGGAATAGATATTCCGGGCATTGATACCGGAACTTCGGTAACAGCTGATTGATAAGTCGCTTGCCCGTTTAACGTTACCTGAGGCAGGTAATTGGTTTCGTGGTTTTGTATGGAAAGCGAATTGATCTCTTTCCATAATTCCGACTGTTTCAGGTTGGGGTAGTTTTGCCGGGCCCACACATAACAACTGTCTAATTGAACGCTGTTTTGGGCAAGCGCCAACTGAACCGGAAATAGCAATAGAATCAGAATCTTTCTCATTTTATCAGGATTGAGTTAAGGACAAACTCCTTAACAGTTACTTTTCTTCTTTCAATAAACTCCATGTAACTTTTGGGGTCATCATCAAAAAACAACAAGGCCAGAAGTGGTTGTGAGGCAATAGGGAAAATGTTTAAACTGAGGATATTAATTAATAAGTCGCGCGGATCCATGGTTCGGATAGTTCCTTTCTCCATTTCAATTTTGAACATTTCAACAACTTTTTGCGGTTGTAGTCCACTGCTTTTAATCAATTCAGCCAGAAACTCCGGGTCCTGGTTTATTTCTTTAAGTACAAAGGTTGGCAGGAAGGGGTTTTTCATCAAAACATCAATGTAGTTCTCGATGAACGATTCCAGCTTTTCTTTAATCGGCTGATCCGATTCAACCATCCGCATAACATTCGGAATGATTTTGCAAAAAATACTCTCGAATGTTGCGTTAAACAACTGTCGTTTCGAACGGAAATAATAATGCAGCAACGCTTTGTTTATTCCGGCCTCGTCTGCAATTTCCTGCATCCGGGCTCCATCCATTCCTTTCCGAACAAAAACATTCTGTGCAGCACTTAAGATCTTTTCCTCGGTATTATCTTTTTTTATGTCTGTCATATCCTTAATTAACTATGTAGTTTAACCATTTGGTCAAAAGTAGGTGCTTAAATTTAATTATCCAAAGAAATAACCAAATAGTTTAACCAGGTGGTTAATTTTTGTTCTTTTTAATATTGTTTTACCTTTACCTGATAACTAAATCAATTAAAAGTTAAGTAATGGCAACAACTTACAAACGCTTTGGAATGGCCCTTTTGGCGGGCTTAATGCTGTTAGCGGCGTGCAACACAAAACCAAAAACACAACAACCGGTTGAAAAATCCGGCGAGGAGTGGATTCAACTGTTTAACGGAAAAGATTTAAACGACTGGCAGGTAAAATTTAAAGGCGAGGTGCTGGGCGTAAATTATAATAACACTTTCAGGGTAGAGGATGGTTTGCTTCGGGTGTCGTATGAGAATTGGGAAGAGTGGAATGGTAAATTCGGCCACTTGTTTTACAAGGATGAATTTTCGCACTACCGTTTGCGGGTTGAGTACCGGTTTATCGGCGAACAGGCAAAAAACGGCCCCGGCTGGGCATTCCGAAATAATGGATTGATGATTCACGGGCAAAGTGCCGAGTCGATGGAATTGGATCAGGATTTTCCAACATCGATTGAAGTGCAGTTGCTGGGAGGCGTTACCGGGCAAGGCGAACGCCCCACCATGAACCTTTGTACTCCCGGAACCAATGTGATAATGAACGGCGAGTTATGGGAGCAGCACTGCACCGATTCAAAATCGAAAACACAATATGACGACGAGTGGGTAAATGTTGAGGTAGAAGTGCACGGCGGAGAAGTGATTCGTCATTTTGTAAACGGAGAAGAAGTGCTGAGCTACGAAAAACCACAACTCGATCCGAATGATCAGTATTTCGAAAAATTATTGCCGGCCGATGGTAACGAAATTATCACCGGCGGAACGATATCCATTCAGGCTGAAAGTCATGGTACCGATTTCAGGAAAATAGAATTACTGATTTTGGATGAGTAATTTTACTTTGACAGAATCATTTAACTGTGCACAAAATCAATCTGTATTACCCTAATCCCTAAAGGGAACCAGATTGATTTTTTGGATTCACCCTCTAGGGGCGGGGGAAAAATCCAAAATATCATGTTGGGAAGTAATCTGTTAAAGAAGAGCTATTTCTGCTCCTTTTGGGCGGCCAGTTTTTGTTCCCTGCGGTTCGCATAATTCAGGCTAAGCAGCGATACGGCAATAATTACCATTCCTATAATTGAGGCTGGATCTGCTTTTTCGTTGCTTAGTAAAATCCAGCTGAGTGCTGCACCTGAAACGGGAATCAGGAATTTCCACACATTCAGCAGCGAAACTTTTACACCCGGACGTTTCAGCAACGAATACCAAATGGTAATGGCGGCTGCCGATAAAAAGCTTAGCCAGGCCAAGGCATACCAGTATTTTGGTGGAAATGGGCCCAGGTGAATTCCTTCAACCGGAATGGAAACAACGGATAACATTAAACCACCAATAATCAGCGAAGTAGAACTTAAAACTACCGGCGAAATTGTGCCTGAATGTTTGGCAACAAGTACATTCGAGTACCCCGAAACAATATTGTTGACCAGCAAAATGGCAATTCCAATATATTCCAGATAGCCAGTCATCGCAACTTTCGAGCGGCCGAGTGTAATAATTGAAATGCCAACCACGCCAATTAAAATGCTGAATGTTTTTAGCGGCGTCATTTTATCGTTGTTAAACGAAAAGTGCGCAACAATCGCTATAAAAAGTGGTTGCGATCCCACGATCATAGCCGACAGCGAACTGGGAAGTAAATTTATGCCGCTGTAAAACAGCGCGTATTGTGCAAAAATTTGAACAACAGAAAGCAGAAGGATAAATTTCACGTTATGTTTTAATTCTGAAAAATAACGTTTGGGTTTTCCGAAATACAAAAACATAAGCAGGCCGGAGATCGTAAAACGGATACCGGCAAACTGGAATGGACTATGGTATTCCAGGCCGATCTTTACTCCAACAAATGCTGTTGACCATAAAAAACAGGCAACTATAGCTAAAAAAGTTGTTGTGCGGAAAAGATTTCTCATGCGATAAATTGAAATGCAAAGGTGACCATTTTCTGATAAAACCGGATGTGATTGTCTGTATTATTTACTATAACTTCATAGTCCTTTTAAAAATGGAACATAACGTATAAAAATTCAGTTCTTCTTTATGAAAGCTTTATAAAATAGAGTTATTCATTATGCTGAAAGCTGCTATTCTTGCGGAAAAAGGATTAACTTGGCACATCATTTACCAGAATTATTTTTTCAATGGAAAAACGAATTATCAACAACTACGAAGAGTTTGAAGCCCTTTTGGGGCAGGTTATAGGAGTTTCGGATTATGTTCAGATAGCTCAGGATCAGATCGATAAGTTTGCAGATGCCACGCTTGATTACCAGTGGATACACACCGATCCGGAGCGTGCAGCGAAAGAATCGCCGTTTAAAACAACTATCGCACACGGTTATTTGTCGTTGTCGATGCTAACTTACCTGTGGTATAATGTTGTTGATGTAAGAAATGTAAAAATGATCGTGAATTACGGTATCGAAAGTTTGCGTTTCCAGCAACCGGTTAAAGTGAACGACAAAATCAGGGCAACGGTGTCATTAAATGATATTAAAAATCTGCGTGGAATTGCCAAAGTTCAGGTGAAAATTGTGGTTGATATTGAAGGCGAGCGAAAACCGGCTTACGATTGTTTGGTAAATTTCCTTTACCATTTCGAATAAAAAATAAACTACTTATAAAATTTTTTCATCCCTCGCTCCTTCGAAGGGGATAGGGGGATGAAAGTAATGTTCCGGGAAAACCCAACTTTAACTTATTTTTTCTAACAACCCCTCGCACGCATCTTCCAGCAGGTCGAGCACCAGCTCAAAACCATCGGCACCTCCGTAATACGGATCGGGAACTTCGTTGTATTGGCCGTCGCTGCAAAAATCGGTCATTTTGTGTAGTTTTTGCAGGTCGTTGCCATTGCGGGCCATCCTCTTTAAGTTCTGCATATTGCTGTCGTCCATCCCGATGATGTAATCGAAATAATCGAAATCGGAATGCGGATCAAACTTCCTGGAAAGACTGGTTAGTTTATAATCGCGGCGTATGGCGTGCGATTGCATCCGCTTGTCGGCAGGTTCGCCGGCATGCCAGCCCGATGTTCCGGCGGAATCCACCTCAAACTGTTGGCTTAATCCTGCCTTTTTTACCACGCCGTTAAATACTGCCTCGGCACTTGGCGAACGGCAAATATTTCCGAGACATACGAAAAGTACTTTTGTTTTATCCATAAATCGAATCCGTTACATTTTGTTTTTCATCCCCCAACTCCTTCGTCGTTTTCCCCCTTCGAAGGGGGATTAAGGGGGATGATGTTTCCAGTTTCAGATTACAAGTTGCAATCTTACTGACAACTGTGACTGATTACTGAAAACTATTCTTCCGAGTTCCAAATCTTGTAAGCTTTTTTAGCCTGGTTGAGCAGCATTTCATAACCGTTTTTAACCGTGGCTCCTTTGGCTTGTCCTTTGGCCATAAACTGGGTTACTTCAGGATTGTAAACCAAATCAAAAAGAAGGTGTTTGTCGGTAATAAATTCATAAGGAATATTCGGGAAGGTCTCCACTTTTGGATAGGTTCCAAGCGGCGTGGCGTTGATAATCAGCAAACGCTCTGCGATAACTTGCTCATCGATGTCTTCGTAACGGATTTCGTTTTCCTGCAGCTCTTCAATCGACGCAGAAATGTAGTCAATACCCAATTTGCTGAGCACATATTTTAATGCTTTCGACGCACCACCAGTCCCAAGAATCAGTGCCTTTTTATGATGCTCTTTTAAGAGTGGTTTCAACGATGACTCAAACCCAAAAGTGTCGGTGTTAAATCCTTTTAAATGAACACTGTTTTCGGTTCGTGTAACACGAATGGTATTAACAGCGCCAATTTCTTTTGCCGAATCATTCAGTTCATCCAGATACGGAATTACCTGCTCTTTGTAAGGAATGGTAACGTTAAACCCAATCACTTCCGGATTATCTTTTACCACATCAGGGAATTTAGTTATCGAATCGATTTCGAAATTATCATAAGTTGAATCTATCTTTTCCGTTTCAAAACGTTCGGTAAAATAACGTTTTGAGAATGAGTGGGTGAGTGGGTAGCCTAATAATCCGTATTTTTTCATGTTATGAGTATTGAGTATTAAGTATTGAGTATCTAGTATCCAGTATCCAGTATCCAGAATCCAGAATCAAGTTTATTTCTTCAATTTCTTTCCAATTCCTTCCACAACAAAAATGAGTGCAAATCCGGCAATTGCCAGAACAATTGCACCCAGCAACCAGGCTTCATGACCTGTTATTTGCTCGTAAGTTCCGGGTAAAATATTACGTTCGGCGATGGGTTTTAATTCGCCGTGACGGTCGATAATTGTTTGCGTAACTTCTTTCCAGGGCCATACTTTGTTTAGCGATCCTACCATAAAACCGGCCAGAACGGCAATGGTTGTGTTGTGGTATTTTTTCAGTAGCCACGATAATACATTCGAGAAAGCAATAATTCCAACGGCCGCGCCAACAAGGAAAGTTAGGATTACCGCAATGTTCATATCGCCAACTGCCGAAAGGATAAATTTGTACATTCCCAGAAGCACTAAAATAAAACTACCTGAAATACCCGGCAGAATCATGGCACAAATGGCAATGGCTCCCGACAGAAAAATAAACCAGTAGCTGGTGTTAGCTTCGGCAGGCGTAATAACAGTAATCATGTAAGCAACGATAATTCCTGCTATTCCGCCAATTATGGTATCTGCTTTCCATCGTTTAATTGAGCGCGCTACATAAATGGCCGATGCAACGATCAATCCGAAAAAGAACGACCAAACTAAAATAGGATAGTGGTGAAGCAAATATTCCAGCCCTTTTGCCAGCGAGAATACACTGATGCCAACTCCGATAAAAACACTGATCAGGAAAGTTCCGTTAATCGCTTTCCAGAACTCGGCCAGTTTAAAACTCAATAATAGTTTTATGGCGGTTAAATTGATTGACTTTATCGAGTTAATCAATTCTTCGTAAATGCCGGTAATAAAGGCAATTGTTCCTCCGGAAACGCCCGGTACTACATCGGCAGCACCCATTCCCATTCCTTTTAATACCAGTGTAAAATAATCTTTTGCTGATCTGTTCATTTATGCTCTGAATTTGTAACGGTGTAAATTTTGATTTCGGGACGCCAAAATACAAAAACAAATTGTTATACCAATTATGAAAAGAATTAGGCTTTTCTGTAATTCTTTTCAAATTGGGTAAGTGCCGATATATAAAAACTAAGCTATTGGGAGTTTGCGATCCAGTAGCTAAAAGTTTTTAATTGTCGGTATAAAACAGGGTTTCGAAGAAGAAGTTGACTCCCTGATACTGATTTTGATCGGGGATTTAATAAATTGGATAGAGACCAATCGGGAGTTTGCTATTTATCTCCCCGCCGGAAATCGTCAACTACCTTTTTAAGCTCTTTACTTTTTAAGGCTCTTGGGTAAATATCAAACAGGTAATTGATGTTTTCGAAATCCTGCAACATGGCCGAACGCAACCATTCGTAGGCTTCTTTGCGTTTTCGGGCACCAAGCAACATCGCCACTAAACGGTATTTAAGCATCGAATCGTCGTTATTGTCGATGGCTTTTTTCAGAATTCGGATGGCACCGTTTGTATCCCCGTGATTCATTAAAGTCTCTGCCCAGGTCAGCCATATTTCTGTATTTTCAGCATCAACACGCGCACCTTTTTTAAATGCTTTTATCGCATCATCCAGGTATTCGGCATCGCTGCTAACTTTTCCCAACGTCAGCCAGTACTCCGAATTTTGTTTGTCGATTTTTATGGCTTTTTTGATGTAGTCGATACTTCTGTCGTACTTTTTCGCAATCCACATAATTAGTCCCACACCAAAATGGGCCGTGTCATTCTCCGGGTTTATCGAAATTGCTTTCTGGTAATTGTGCTCCGATAGTAACTGATCGTCCAGGTTCAGGTAACACTCGCCAATGTAGCAGTACGCATCATCGTTATCCGGGTCGAATTCCAAAAATTCCCGGTATTTATCGATGGCCTCTTTAAAACGACCCGAATTGGCCAGGGCATTTCCGATATTGAACAGCGCCATATGGAAATTTTCGTTAATGGCCAGCGTATATTCATAAGCATCAATGGCTTTATCGTGCATTTCGGCTTTGTTGTATACAATACCCAGGTTAAACCAGGCGGTGTAGTTGTACACATCGTTATCGATAAAACGATTGTAGTATTTTATACTGTGTTTGTAATCGCCAATCTGGTCGGTAAAAAACGCCAGGTCGTACAATGCCAGTTCGTGTTTCGGATTCAGTTTCAGGGCTTTTTTGAAATACGAGATCGCCTCGCTTATTTCGCCAATTTGAACAAACGCCGATCCTACGTGGTATAAAATGTCGTCGGTTTCGCCGTTTCCGGCTTTGATTGCTTTTTTGAACGATGCTTTTGCGCCAGCTTCGTTGCCCATAATCAACGATGCCGAACCTCTTAGCAGGTGCACATCGGGATTGGTGTTTTCAACTTTTTCAGCAAAATCGAGGTATTTCTGCGCCTGGTCGTATTTGCCCTTGCTCAGCAGAATTTGTGCATATTTTAAGTGAAGAGGAACCGCATTTGGATGGATTTGTATGCCCTGTTTAGCCGCAATTTCAGACGATTGCAAATCGCCTTCTTCCATTAGTTGCTCTACAATTCCTTCAAATTCCGACACATCGAAATACTTTGCGCGGCCTGAAACCAAAGAGCTCTTAAAACGTTTAAGTGCTTCGCTAATATCTTCTTCCCTGAAATTATCTCTTTCCTCGTTCATCGTAAAATAAGTTCGCGAAATTAATAATTCGGCCCGAATCTCAAAAATAATCTTATACCGATTATTAAAAACATTGTGCCATTGGTTCGCACACTCCCAATGACTTTGTTTTTATATATCGGCATTTAACCAATTTGAAAATAATTCAAAATAGCTTAATCATTTTCATAATTGATCTTACAAGTGTTGATCGCGCAACAGGTCGTTCACCGTTTTTACCGGGTTGAATGTTTCAATCGGTACCTCCACAAAAAGGGTGTTCCAGTTGCTCATTGCTCCATTCCACAAGCCCGGCAATTCCTGTGCTTTCAGCTCTTTTCCGTCTTTCGATTTTTGGGATATAAAGCCCGTTGCCGGATCGGTAAATTGGGTGAGATCGTATTTTTCTCCTTTGTAATTTTTTACTGCACAAACCAGATCAACCGGGTTAAAGTGTGTGGCGTGCTGAACAATATCCTGTTGTTGAATACTGTCCGGATCGATCTGCGAACTTTCAACTACCTGCAACGATACCGTTCCGTCGGCATTCATTGCCCAGAATGGACCGCCACCGGGCTCGCCTTCATTTTTCACCATGCCGCACACACGCAATGGCCGGTTGTATTTCTCTTTCAGGTATTGATAAAGTTCTTCGCGCTCGGTGTAATAATGATTTTTGGCCGGTTTGGTATTCAAGGTGTTTTCCAAAAAGTTAGCGGCTTCGGCCAAAAAGTTGCTGCTAAGCGCGGTGTAATGTTTTTCGTTTAATTCGTGCTGATAATAAAACAGCTTTTCCTGGTGCTTTAACAATACACCTGCCAATCCTTTCTTAAAGTCGATGGTTGGCTGTTTCAAACGATCGGGCACCACATTGTCGATGTTTTTGATGAAAATGATATCGGCATCCAGGTCATTCAGGTTTTCGATTAAAGCACCGTGCCCTCCCGGACGAAACAACAAACTGCCATCAGCATTTCGGAATGGTTCATTTTCCAAATCAACGGCAATGGTGTCGGTTGATGGTTTTTGCTGACTGAATGTTACATCAAACTCAACTCCCAGCAGTTCTTCGTATTTGTCTTTTATTTCTGCAAGTAAAGCTTCAAATCCGGGTTGATGTTCGGGCGAAACAGTAAAGTGCAAACTGGCTTTTCTGTCTTTGTCGGCGGCGTATTTAGCTCCTTCTACCAGGTGCTCTTCAAAAGGCGTTCGCGCACCATCTTCATACGAATGAAATTTAAGCAGCCCTTTAGGTTTAGCTCCGTAATTCAGCCCTTTTTCGGTTAACAGATAGTCGAGTTTATTGGTGGCCGAAAGTTGCTCTCCATCATCAGCAACGGCTTTTTTTAGTTCTTCAGCAAAAGCAAATCTATCGAGTTCAGTAATATATTGTGCCGCGTCTCTGTTGGCGGCAATTACATCTTCGTGAGGTTGACTCTGAAAGTCCTCTAATGCCTGAAACAAGGCTTTAAACATGCGACTTGCAGCACCCGAGGCCGGCACAAATTTTAAGGCTTTTGTGCCTGCCGCAATTTTCGCATCGTAACGTTCGCCACGTTTTTTCAAATCTTCGGGGCTTAAGCGAATGATGCCATTTCCTACCGACGCTGCATCCTGAATGGGTAGGTAGGGGAAGCCTTTTTTAAAATTTTCGATTTGGATTTGCACGGTCTCTAATTTGCTGCCGCGCTCTTGAATTTGCTGCTTATCTTTCTCCGAGAACATATCTGCCTGATTTTTCCTTAAAAATAGAGAATTGAAGCTGTATTTGAAAAGCAAAACCGTTGATATTCGCGGAAAGTTTTCAAGAGTTGTTGATAAGTTTTATGCAGAAAATTCGGATTCACAATTTTACGTACTTTTGCAATTTCAAATAAACGGGATGCAAAACGGAACTTACAGCTGGGGCCACGAGAGGCGATACAATGATTTTCCAACATATTTCAGAGCGCTTTTTTCAGAGCGGGTGCAAAAGGTATCGATAGATGCCGGCTTTACTTGCCCCAACCGCGACGGGACAAAAGGTACCGGCGGATGTGCTTACTGCAACAATAAAACCTTTAAACCCACTTATTGCAACCTGGAAAACAGCGTGACCAGCCAGGTGGAAAAGGGCATTGCTTTTTTTGCCAGAAAATACAAGTCGATGCGGTTTTTGGCCTACTTTCAGGCCTACACCAATACGTACGCTCCGATTGATGATTTAAAACGTTTGTACGAAGAAGCGCTGGAACATCCAAAAGTGGTTGGGCTGGTTATCTCAACGCGCCCCGATTGTATCTATCCTGAATTGCTGGATTACCTTGCCGAACTCAGCAAAAAGGTGTATGTAATGGTGGAGTTGGGCGTTGAGTCGCACCTTGATAGAACGTTGGATAGCATTAACCGCGGGCACTCGTTTGCTGAAGCTGAATGGGCAATTGAGGAAACAGCCAAACGTGGCATCAACAATTGTGCGCATATGATTCTCGGTTTGCCGGGCGAAACACGCGATGAACTGCTCGATCAGGCAAAAACGATATCGAAACTGCCGGTGAAAAACTTAAAGTTACACCAGTTACAAATTCACAAAAAAACACTGCTTGAAAAACAGTTTCAACAGCATCCTGAGAATTTCGATCTCTATACTGCCGACGAATACATCGATCTGGTTATCGATTACCTGGAGCTTTTAAATCCGGCAATTATTGTTGAACGTTTTATCAGTCAGGCGCCACCCGAAATGCTGATCGCCCCCAAATGGGGATTAAAGAATTTTGAGTTTGTTGCCAAAGTGGAGAAACGCTTGAAAGAGCGTGATACCTGGCAGGGGAGGTTATTTGAAAAATAAAGCCCCGAAAAAATTAATTCCGGGGCAGTAATATTCTGATTTTAGAATGACCTGTCGGTAAGCAAAAGTTAAGCCGGCTTTTTTTCTGAAAGTCCCCATCATTCTTATGTGTATTGCCGTTTGAGTTTCGTCCAGAAGAACCATCTGGCTTCGATCTGCTTTCTTCGCCGGACGATTCGCTTTGGTCATTTCATCCCGGCGCTACGCACCGGGTTACCTGCCTGTCGGCAGACAGGTTCACATTAGACGCTTCCAGCGTCATGAAAAATTTGCAATTCCGACATAGCTGGCCAATAAAGTCGTCTTAACTTTGTCATCCAGTTCAATATCCCGAAGGGATAAAATGTGACTAACCTCGGGTGAAGCTCGGGGGTGATGAGAAAGTAAATCAAAGGCGCAAATAATCAGTTATTCAACGCACAACTGCTGTATGCGCCTCGTAATCTGATTTTTTTATGAAATGCTGTCGTTAGGCCTCACTTTCATCACTGTTGGTGATTCCCGGGAATCATGAATGTTTTTTTAGCTATCAACCGAACCAAATACTTTTTTAAGTAAACTGGTTACACGCGCTGCCGGATCTTCCCGGATCAGTTTTTCTTCTCCGGCAATCTTCAAAAATACACCGTCGAGTGCTTTGGCTGTCAGGTAGTCTTCCAATTGTGTGTCAACCTTTTTCAAGCCCGCAGTTTGTCCCAGAAAAGAACCGGCAACCTGGTTCCATTTACCCACCAGGGTGTCCCAGCTTTCTTTTGTTGATACGCCACCTACTAATTCTTTCTCCACCGAAGATTTTATTTTGGGACGATAAAGGGCAAAAAGCTGATCGTAAGTTGTTTTGTGTAAATAGGATGTTGCGGCGTTGTCGTTGCCTTTTAAAATTCCAACGGCATCGTTAAATGTCATGCTTTTTATGCTGTTCACAAAAATAGGTGCTGCTTCTTTTGCAGCGTCTTCAGCAGCACGATTGATATGCAACAACACATCATCTAGTAATTTTTGCCCACCAGGTACTTTGCCAACATTATCAACAATCATATCTGCTTCGGGTGGAAGTAAAATTTTTACCAGCTCGTCTTTGTAGTATCCATCTTGCGCACCAAGAATATCTACAGAATTGTTGGTTCCGGTTATCAGTGCTTCTTTTAACCCGGCCACAATTTCATTTTGGGTCAAAGGCGCCTCGCCAGCAAGGGTTTGCTGGGCAATTTGCATTACTTCGGCACAGCCCGATAGCACAATTGCTACTGCAAGTGTTAACATTCTGATTGTCTTCATTTAGTGTCGTTATTTTGTTTTTTACTGAAAAGCTGTTTAACCAAATCTTCGCGGCCTTTTGCTTTTAGGTCGCGGATAATTTTATTTCGAAATTCCTTTTTATACCAGAAAAAGAACTGGCGTTGTTGTTCTTTGGCGTTTTTATTTCGGGCGGTGTAAATCTGCTCCATCGTGTACGGATGGTAGCCCGAATAATAAACTACAGTAGCCAGCGTCATCGGTGTAGGTGTAAAATCCTGCACCTGCTCGAGCTTGAAATTCATGTCTTTAGTCTGGATCGCCAGGTTGGCCATATCTTCCGATTTACTGCCGGGGTGGCTCGAAATAAAATACGGAATCAGCTGCTGATTCAGCTTTTCTTCCTTGTTTATTTTTATGAATTCCTGGTTCAGTTCCTCAAACAATTTAAACGATGGTTTGCGCATGAACTTCAGCACCTCGTCCGACGAGTGCTCCGGAGCCACTTTCAGTCGTCCCGAAACATGGTGTTTGATAACTTCGCGCAGGTATTTCCGGTTGTTTGCGTTTACCTCCTTGTCGTTGGTGTTCTCCAAAATCATATCGTAGCGAATGCCACTACCAATAAACGCTTTTTTCACTTTCGGATTGTGCCGTACCTTTTCGTACAAATCGAGCATTGGCTTGTGGTTAATGTCGAGGTTTTTACAAACCGATGGGAAAATACACGAAGGGCGTTTACACTTCCGGCAAATCTCCTCGTGAATACCTTTCATTTTGTACATGTTGGCCGACGGGCCACCCAAATCGGAAATGTACCCTTTAAAATCGGGCATTTCGGTTACTTTCTCTACCTCTCGCAGAACTGATTTTTCGGAGCGACTGGCAATAAATTTTCCCTGGTGTGCCGAAATGGTACAAAAGGTACAACCGCCAAAACATCCGCGGTGGATATTAATGGAGTGGCGTATCATTTCGTATGCCGGAATAACACCTTTGTTATTGTAGCGCGGATGTGGCAAACGTGTGTAGGGCAAATCATAAATGCGGTCGATTTCCTTTTCCTTAAAAGTTGGCCACGGCGGATTTACCACCACTTTTTTATCGCCAATTCGCTGCACCAGCTTTTTGGCCTCCATCTTGTTCGATTCCTCCTCGATGTGCATAAAATTGCGGGCGTACTCTTTCTTTTCCTGCAAACAGGTATCGTGCGAGGCCAGTTCCAACTCGTCCCAGTTTTTTTTTGTGGCGTAAGCTTCATCTGCACCAATCATAAAAACAGTTTGCGGAATGGTAGTCAGCGTATCAATTGGGATGCCACGTTTTACCAGCCGCGCAAAATCAACAATCGATTTTTCGCCCATTCCATAAAATAAAAGATCAGCTTGTGTATCAGCCAAAATCGAAGGCATTAAACGATCCGACCAATAGTCGTAATGTGTTAAGCGGCGCAACGAGGCCTCGATTCCTCCGAGTACCAGCGGCACATCGGGATACAGTTCTTTTAGTATTTTCGAGTAAGTAATGGTGGCGTAGTCGGGGCGTTTCCCAATTTGCCCGCCCGGCGTGTATGCGTCATCAGATCGTTTACGTTTTCCGGCAGTGTAATGATTCACCATCGAGTCCATGTTTCCTGCGGTTACAGCAAAAAACAGGTTCGGTTTTCCCAACTTTTTAAAGTCGCGTAAATCATCAGTCCAGTTGGGTTGCGGAACAATGGCTACGCGCAATCCTTCAGCTTCCAAAACCCGGCCAATAACGGCGGCTCCAAACGAGGGATGGTCGATATAAGCGTCGCCGGTAAATAAAATTACATCCAGTTCTTCCCATCCCAACTGTTTTACTTCCTTCTTCGATGTGGGGAGCCAGTCTGTAATATGTAGTTTGTTTTCTGTCATTAAATTAAATTATACCCTTTATAACAAAGAAAGTTCAAATATGATTAAAAAATATTTTACGGTGGTAAAATTGCTGTTTTTCGCAGGAAAAGGGCAACCTAAAAATAATTGTACAGTATTAGTAAGGTAACGATGTTATACCAAAAATCGTTTTATTTTTGTAAGGAGCTGAGTTCATCTTTTAACTAACTCAGTTTAATGGCGTATTTGAACTTAATAGCAATAAATGGAACTACCAGAGCCAACAGATTTGTTCAAAGACCAACACCCAACACCCGCCAACGGCGATTATTTTGCCAAGTTTCTGATGTTTATTCTGCGTTTTAAAAAGCTGGATAAAATTTACGAGCAGATCGTTGATAAGCGGGGAGTGGATTTTATCGATGAGCTGATTAAAATGCTGGAGTTCGACATTGAGTTTGACGAAGAGCAGCTAAAAAAAATACCAAAGGAAGGACCGCTGATTATTGTAGCCAACCACCCGCTTGGAGGTTTCGACGGTTTGTTGCTGATAAAATACCTGTCGCTGGTACGTAACGATGTTAAGGTGCTGGCCAATTACCTGTTGAAAAAGATTGATGCTGTTTCGGAGTATTTTATGGACGACAACCCGTTTGATGATTCGGAACAAGGAAATTATTACGGATTAAAAGAAGCCGTTACGCACTTGAATGATGGGGGAGTGCTCTGTCTTTTTCCGGCCATTGATGCACTCACAAAAGATCCTTTTGGCGGCGTAACCGACAAAGTCTGGCAGTTTCCGGTGGTTAATTTTATAAAAATGGCGCGGGTACCTGTTGTCCCCGTACTTTTTCAGGGAACCAACAGCCGTTTGTTGCACCTGGTGGCGAAAATCAATCCGGCGTTGAAAAGTGCACGATTGCCGTCGGAGATTTTGCGGAAAAAGCATAAGAAAATAAAGCTGCGAATTGGCAGCCCCATTAAAGTTGACGAACAGGATACGTACAAAGATGTATATCAGCTGGGGCGGTTTCTGCGTGCTAAAACCTACAGTATGGAATCGGACATTGAGGTGCGGCGCTTTTTTAATTATGCGCTGAAAGCCAATGTTAAACCCGAGACCATTATCGATCCGGTTTCGCTGGCAAAAATTCAGAAAGAAATTCAGCTGATAAAATCGAAACATACCCTGTTTACGCTTAAAAATTATACGGCCTATTGTGCCCCGTCATCGTTGATTCCGAATATTCTGAATGAAATCGGCCGTTTACGCGAGATTACTTTCCGCGAAGTAGGCGAGGGCACCAACCGAAGCATCGATATCGACGAATATGATTTGTACTACAACCAGATGTTTATCTGGGACGAAGATGAATACCGGATTGTTGGGGCATATCGACTCGGAAAAGGCAAAGATATTATGGAGCAGTTGGGGCGGCGGGGATTTTACCTGCATTCGCTGTTTCGCATCTCCGAAAATTTTAAACCCATTCTGAACGAAAGTATTGAACTGGGGCGTTCGTTTGTAATTAAAGAATACCAGCGCAAACCCATGCCATTGTTTTTGCTGTGGAAAGGTATTTTGTATTTCCTGCTGAAAAATCCGGAATATCGTTACCTGATAGGACCGGTGAGTATCAGCAATAATTATTCGAAGGTGTCGAAAGACCTGATTATTAAGTTTATTATGAAGAACCATTTAAACTGGCGAATGGCTCAGCATATTAAACCGCGCAACAGCTACAAATTTAAAAGCGATAATGCAGATTTGAATTTACTGATGGAAAATGTGGAGCACGATATTAACCGGCTCGACAAAACCATTGGCGATTTGGATGAGCAGAACTCCGGGCTTCCGGTGTTGCTGAAAAAATACATTAAGCTGAATGCTGAAATTATTGGATTTAATGTTGATCCGAAATTTAATAACTGCCTCGATGGACTGATTGTGCTCGATGTTTACAATGTACCGAAAAACACCATCGAGTCGCTGTCAAAAGAAGCGAACGACGGCTCTATTCTCGACCGCTTTTATGGCAGCCGCGAGGTGGAGTAGTTGGCAAGGCGAAAGGTAAAAGTAAAAAGGCAAAAGTGACTGTCATTTCGACGAGTGTGCGAGGAGAAATCTGTTACAATTTTCAGTCTCAGTTTTCAGTCTCAGTTACAGTCCCAGATAACAATTTAATAGATTAACAATTCAGCAGTTTTCTTCTTTGAGTAAATAAGTTGGCAGTGTGCAAATCTTCAATTCCTCGGTCCTGCAAGCCCTCAAGGCTTAAACTTCCTGCAAAATTTTCTGTACGCGCCCAACTTCTCCGTTTTCGAGCATTACTTTTATTCCGTGGGGATGGACGGGCGATTTCGTCAATATTCTTTTAACGATACCACAGGTTAACTCACCAGACTGCTGGTGTTCTTTTTTTACAACGGCTACGTTTAAGCCGATTTTAATATTGTTTCGTTTCTGATTATTCATGTGCTGATTTTTAAAATTAATGCTTTGCACCAGCCAGGTATGTTTTATCGGCAGTTTCTTCTAAACAACTTTATTTCGCATAAAGTTTTTCGCGCAATGCATGAATTTTATCGTCTTCAATATACTCGTCGTACGGCATTAGTTTGTCGATAATACCGTTAGGCGTTAATTCGATAATGCGGTTACAAACCGACGAAATAAACTCGTGGTCGTGCGACGACATAAACACGTTTCCGGGGTATTTTATCAGGTTATTGTTAAAGGCCTGAATCGATTCCAGGTCGAGGTGGTTGGTTGGCGTATCCAAAATCAGGGCGTTGGCATCCAACAACTGCATTTTGGCAATCATACAGCGCATTTTTTCGCCTCCAGAAAGTACATTTACCTTTTTGTAAATCTCTTCGCCGGCAAATAACATACGGCCCAAATAGCCACGAATGTAAATTTCGGTAGTATCATTGGTAAACTGGCACAACCAGTCGAACAGGGTCATGTCGCTGTCGAAAAACTCCGAGTTGTCCAATGGCAGGTATGCCGATGTAATGGTTTGGCCCCACTGGTAAGTTCCCGAGTCGGCTTCGCGTTTTCCGTTAATGATCTCGAAAAAAGCGGTCATTGCACGGTGGTCGCGCGACAGGAACACAATTTTTTCTCCTTTTTGTGTCGAGAATTCCACGTCTTTAAAAAGTGTGGTTCCTTCGATGCTGGCGCTCAGGCCTTCCACATCCAGAATGCGATCGCCTGCTTCGCGCTCGGGGTTAAAAATAATTCCCGGGTATTTACGTGTCGATGGCTGAATATCTTCTACATTCAGTTTCTCCAGCATTTTTTTACGGCTGGTCGTTTGTTTCGATTTAGCCACGTTAGCGCTAAAACGCGAAATAAACTCCTGCAGTTCTTTCTTTTTTTCCTCGGCTTTTTTGTTTTGAGCCTGCTGCTGACGAAGCGCCAACTGGCTACTCTGGTACCAGAAACTGTAGTTTCCGGCAAACATTTTTATATCGCCGTAATCGATATCGATGGTGTGGGTAGAAATAGCATCCAGGAAGTGACGGTCGTGCGATACCACCAACACGGTATTTTCGTAGTTGGCCAGGTAATTCTCCAGCCAAACAACGGTTTCCAGGTCGAGGTCGTTGGTAGGCTCATCAAGCAGCAGGTTGTCGGGGTTTCCGAATAAAGCCTGTGCCAGCAAAACACGCACCTTTTGGTTACCGCTCATGTCTTTCATTAGCGTGTAGTGGTATTCTTCTTTTATGCCGAGGTTGCTCAACAATGTAGCTGCATCGCTTTCGGCATTCCAGCCGCCCATGTCGCCAAACTTTTCTTCCAGTTCACCGGCTAAAATTCCGTCGGCTTCCGAAAAATCAGGTTTCATATAAAGGGCATCTTTTTCTTTCATCAGGTCCCAAAGTTCGGCGTGACCTTTCATTACAGTATCCAGAACCGAAAATTCATCAAAAGCAAAGTGGTCCTGACTTAACACCGAAAGGCGCTCGCCCGGTTCCAGCGAGATGTGTCCTGCAGTAGGATCGATCTGCCCCGAGATTGCTTTTAAAAATGTTGATTTTCCTGCTCCGTTTGCGCCGATAACGCCATAGCAGTTTCCGGCCGTAAACTTCATGTTAACGTCCTGAAATAGTATGCGTTTGCCAAACTGTATTCTTAAATTCGATACTGTAATCATTGCCTAAATTTGTTTTCAATTTTTGCCTTTTTTTCAAAGGGAGTGCAAACCTAGACAAATATTTGATTAGGTGTGTTACGATAACAATAAGTAATGGTGGAGTTAGTCTTAAATTAATATGGGATGGGCGAAAGGCGAAAGTAAAAAGGAAAAAGAATAAAGGCAAAAGTTGAGCGAAGCGAATTGAAAATCGGCCAAAGCCAAATCCCAACCGTAGCGTAGGGAGAAAAAGTCAAAAGTAATGTCATCTCGACGAGGAACGAGGAGAGATCTGTTACATTAAATCGGATTGCAGAATGATGATTAACGATTTTTGATTTCAGAATGAGTAAGAAGTTAGCCAAGCCCCAAAGGGGCGAAATCAAACAGCCCGGTGCGTAAGCGCCGGGAAGTTTAAAGCGTTAACCACCAAGTTGCACTAAGAAGGCACAAAGTTTCACAAAGAAGCATTGAACATTATTGCCAGTCGCAGTTTTCGGATAACAATTTTCTTATGCTATGCTACCTGGTGATACTCTCACTCCGAGTGAGGGGATCACTACTTTAAGAATTAGTGCACGCAGATTTCGCAGATTAGCGCAGAAGAGGTGAAATAAAATACAACCATGATTTCGGGGAAGAACCATTAGCGATGAAAGTGAAGTAACTATGCAACATAGTACCGTTATCAGAACTGGCTCCCCTCGTGAGGGGAGCTCCCGGCAGGGTGAGGGGTAATGTATTTACAAATTAAAACACTGTCCTTTTGTTTAGCTACATTCCGATAAGATCGTGATAAGTTTTATACAGAGCTAAACGAATAAAGACAGTTCAGGTAACTTTCAGAAAAAAAGCAGTGCTCCTCAACACCGCTTTTTAAAACAAAATCTAGTAATTAAAACCTACTTGCCATCTCCGGGCGTATTGTCTTTTTTTCGACGTCGTTTAACCGACTGGTTGTTTGCTGCGGTTATTTCGGCAAGGGTGCGGGCATAGTTGCCATATACGGGTTCGTTAAGCTGTTCCATAACGTTGAGGTACGGAACCAACAAACCGTTAACGTGGTCGAGAACTGTTTTTTTCAATTGGGTGGCATTGCCGAGGGTACCTTCCTGTCCCTGAGCTTCCTCGAAACTTAAACGGTTGGTTTCAAAATTATCCTGGGCCTCTTGCAGGGCTGCAATATATTCGGCGCACTGCGGAACTTGTGCAATCGTATCAAGCAATTGTGGTTTTTTGTAATCGGCCAGCATCGAATTCAACAACGAACTTTCGGTGGTAAAACCTTCGTTTTTCATTTCCATGCCGTATTGTTCAAAAATTTCGAGCAGGCGAAGGGCTGCAGCTTTGATTACAGCATCGGGATGGTGCGAGAAACTCACCAGAAGAAAATAAAATGCTGTTATTTTTTCGTCGCGTATATCATCGTAATATACTTGCTCGCTTTTGGCTTTTAGCCGGTTAATTGCCGACGAAAGTAAGGCCAGCGCATCAATAATCAGGGCAAAAATCTTCACCATGTTTTCATCGGTGTTCAGGGTACTTTGCTGATAGGCGTTAACAATTTGAGTTGCCGAACCATCAACCTCCGTAGTGCGGCTGCTGTAATGGAGTTTTTCGATCATCATAATTTAATTTTTAGTGTTAATAAAGGATTTTCGGGCTGTGCTATGGTTAAATGTTTTTAATAATTTTGTTCAATTTACAACAATTGTGTGGAATTTTATTAAACAAAAGATCATGTTATGTAGCATAAATAAATGTTTAAAGCTTACTTTTTACTTTTTGATGACGCAAACATTTGTTTATGCCCCTGTTTTTAGCTTGAACACCCCATAAACATTTGTTTAAGCGCCCAACTTTTATTTTTTAATGCCTCAAACAGTTGTTTAACACCCCAAAAAGTAAAAAAACAAGGCTTAAACAGTTGTTTGCGGGGTGAAAAAATGGTTTGGAAAGGCTTAAACAGTTGTTGGTGCCTCCAAAAAGTATTTTTTAGGGGCTTAAACAAATGTTTATGCCTAATGAATTGTTTTTTAGTGATAGTGCACGAAACATAAAAAATATGTTTAGTTTTAATGCACCAAAAACAGAAACCATTGTATACGCAAAAAAACCTTACAGTATAACCCAATACCGTTTATATTATCAGGTTTTTCCTGATAGATAAACTAGTTGTGCTTAATTATGCCACAGATCCGAAAAATGATAGAATAATGGAGATACCAAAATTTCATGAAACATTTTTACCAATTTTAAAGGTATTAGAAAATGGAGAAACACTCCAAGCAAGAGAAATGTATAAAAAAGTAATAGAGCAATTTTATACTGGACTTTCAAAAGAGCAATTAGAGCAAACAACTAAAAGTGGAGATATTCTGATAATAAATAGAATTGCTTGGGGTAAATCATATCTTAAAAAGGGAGGCTATATTGAATTTCCAAAGAGAGGCTTTGTGAAAATTACTGAGAAAGGGAAAAAGCATAGTTCGACAGACTTGACGCTGAAACAGGTTGAAAATTCTGAAAATTATCTTGAATTTTATAATGAAGAAAATCCTAAAAAGGCATCAACACCTTCAATAATTGAGAACGCTTCACCGCAAGATTTGATTGACGAAGGTTTTAATCAAATTGACATTCAGGTAAAAGATGACTTACTGGAAAAACTAAAGGAAATCGACCCGTTTTATTTTGAGAAAGTGATTCTTATTTTACTCAAGAAAATGGGGTATGGTGATTTTATTGAGACCTCAAAAACTGGTGACGGTGGAATTGACGGAATAATTAACGAGGATAAACTTGGATTGGACAAAATTTATATTCAAGCTAAACGATATGGTGAAAATAAAGTACGGGAAAAGGATATTCGTAATTTTATAGGGGCAATGAGTGGAGACACACAAAAGGGTGTTTTTGTTACGACATCATCGTTTGATTCAGGTGCTATTAAGAAGGCTCATGATGCTCATCACACAATTATTTTGATTGATGGAGCAAAATTGGTCAATCTTATGCACCAGTATAATGTAGGGATTCAAATAAAATCAATTTATGAAGTGAAGGAATTAGATAATGATTTCTTTGAGGACAATAATTAATTGAAATTATGGCGAATCGATGGGGAATACCAAAAGAAATTGAAGAGATTGTAAGGGAAAGAGATACTTCTTGCGTTTATTGTGGTATTGAGTTTAAAACTGGTGAAGATTCTCGAAAAAGGAAACCATCATGGGAGCATATAATCAATGACATAAGAATCAATGGCATTGATAATATAGCTCTTTGTTGTATGTCATGTAATGCGAGTAAAGGTTCAAAATTGCTTGAGGATTGGCTTAAAAGTGATTACTGCAAGAAAAATAATATTACGGTTGATTCTGTCGATGAAGTAGTAAAAATGGCGATAAAAAAACCTCCTAGATTGAAAAATAACTAAGCACAAGAATGTATAAAAATAATAGCCGAAACAGCAGTAAATTAAACGGTTGTAGCTCGCTTCAACTTTCTTGTAACTTGACAGGAAAGTGCCACGCAAACGGCTACTATTCTTATACCAACCGTTATACCCGCTCACGCCTCCCGAAAACTTCGGGGTACGGCAACCGTGAAATTCGACTAAACGACCTGAAACAAATACTTATAACTACCACCAGTTAAAATAATCCCAATGGCAGAATTAACAGTAAAACAGAAAAAGTGGTTAAAATCGATACATGTTATTGCAGCAGGAGTTTGGATAACAACAGGAGCGGTAATGTTTTTTATCCATTTTCTGGGCAACGATTTATCAAGCGGTGGCCAGCTGCACTTGTTAAATCGAATTATCCATTTCATCGATATGAAGTTGCTGGTACCCGCTGCCATAACCTGCCTGTTAACCGGCTGGGTGTATTCGCAATTTACCAAATGGGGCTATTTTAAGCATGGCTGGTTAATTTTTAAATGGATTATTACCGTTCTTATTATCGTGCTGGGAACCCTGTTTTCCGGTCCGTGGATTGAAGAAACTGTAAAAATATCGGGCGAACTTGGCCTGAAAGCCCTTCAGGATGCCGATTACATTTGGTACGACAGCAATCACTTAATAATGGGTGTGTGTATGACCTCTACACTAATAGTAGCTGTTTTTATATCGGTGTTTAAACCAAAATCGAAAAAGCCGAAGAAATAAATTGTTCAATCACTGCAGAAAAAACCACCATGTCAAAAAACAAAACCTTCATTATTTTATTGATTGTATCCCCATTCGCGCCGATTTGCAATCGGTGTGCAATTTGGAAGAATTGAAAAGAACAAACTCTTAGCTGCTGGCTGAGATACGGATTACAAATCATGAGTGTTCGGAAGATTTTATCGCGAAACTCAAGTAGTTTCAACAATTTTCCGTTATCGGTCTTGATAAGTTGCTGGTATTTGTGAATGTAA
>NZ_FOHT01000039.1:0-49559 GCF_900111425.1 Draconibacterium orientale
AGGAACCGCCGTATACGAGAACCGTACGTACGGTGGTGTGAGAGGTCGGAAAATAAAGTAGGAGGAAAACTATTTTATTTTCCTCCTACTCGATCCCAAAATTTTACTTCTTTCTGAAATAATAACTCCTTTGTTCCTCTTTACTATCAAAGGTAAATATTTCTGATTCTTCCGAATAGAACACGGACAATAAGCCGATATCGCCTGCACAGAACAAACTATGGATACACATAATAAGTGTAAACACAAAAAACAGCGGATGATTAAAAAAGACTATTATTCCGACAAGAGTGCTTAGTTTTACCACTATCAGCGGAGCAAGCGCAATGAAAGTAAACTGCCTTCGATTAAAAACATGGCGGTCGGCTTCGGCATAAAAGATAAACTTTTTGAAATAGGCTCCGTACCGCACATTTTTAGCACCGGTAAGTTTTATCGCAATTCCATGTAATAGTTCGTGAATGATAACAAGCACTGTTAGGCAAAAAACGATAACACCGATAGTGTGCCAAAGTGGTTCATATGTGCCTTTGAAACTAAAAACCAGGGCGCGGGAAATGATGAATAACCCCAGAAGAACCATTACTGCCTGGTACACCATAAAACTTTTAACCAGCCAACCACCTTTCTCCAGTTGCGAAAGCACAAACGACTTAATCTCGCTGTGGTTCAGTTCTGCCAGAAGTTCGTAATCGTCTCCGTTCTTTAATTCTTCAATTGATGGATTAATCCTTCTCATACCAAATGATGTGATAAAGATTTTTTAAGTTAAAGAGCCTGAACAGCACCGCCAAAATTACCGAGCCCGCCAGCATTGCCAGGTAGCCGTAAAACCACTGGCCGATTTGTTTCGAAACCAGCCCCGCAACAACCACTGCCCCGATAAAAAGAGCTAAGCGGATGATGTAAGAAAGCGGAGGTTTTATTTTAAAAATGAAAAGGACAAGACCGAGTTGGGCAAATCCGGTAAACAACTGGGTCGCTAAACTTGCATAAGCCGATCCGTACGCCATAAATCGCGGAATTAGCAACAAGTTTAGTGCAATATTCAACACCATTCCGCAAAAAGCCATAATATTCAGCTGTTTCATGCTCCCATTGGCGGTTAGTAATGTGCCAAAAATATAGGTGCAGGCAATGCCGATAAATCCGGTCATAAGAATGCCCAAAATACCTGATGAATGTTCAGTGCTTGATGTGTATAACGCGCCTATAATCTCCTTGTCGTAGAAAATACTCGAAACTGCAATAATTATTGCCGGCACGATTAAAAGTGTAAAAGAAAGCTTCACCATCTGCCCGATAGGTTCCTTTTGTTTGATCATTTTAGCAAAAATCGGCAATAGTAAGCCGGCGAACAGCAATCCAAACATCGATACGGCATCCAGCAAACGAAACGAATGTGCATAGATACCCGCTTGCTCTTTGCCAATTGGGTGGGGGAGCAAACGTTCCAGCAAAACAGAATCAATTCGGTTGTAAAACGACATCAGCAAAATTAGCAATGCATAAGGATATGATTTCCGGATAAATACCCGAAAAAATGAAAGCTGGAACCGCACTTTTATACGCCCCGATTTTGCAAGTACTACAACAAAAGTAATTACGGCAGTAAGCACGTAGGCGATGGTTTGCACGTAAACATACCATTCGATTGAAAAGTGGATATTCGTCCACGATGTAAAAAGTAAAATGCTACAAATAATCAGCATAATACTTCGGTCTAAAACCGATATTAAACTGTCGGTGCGGAAGAGATGTAACGCGCTTAGGTTTGACCTTAAATAAAGCGTGAAAGAAATCAGAAACTGGTTAAATATTAAAAAGAAAAGCAGGTGAAACTGAATGTTGTTGTACCCGATAATGGCCGCAATCCCTAAACTGAATAGAGCATAAACAATAGCCAGTATAAATTTCAACCCAATGATATTGGAGAGGTGTTTGGGTAACAAAAAATTATGCTGGGCAATATTGCGGTTGTTGTAGTTGGTAATGCCAACGTCGAGCAAAATATTAAGCAACATCGAGAAGTTGAACAGCGCAAAATACAGGCCAAAAGTCTCGTCGCCAACCGAGTTTTGCACCGTCCTGTCGATGCCAAAAATCCACATTGGTTTTATCAGCAGATTCAGGAAAAGTAATAATATCAGGTTGGTTACAAATTTGCGTTTCAAAACACCGTGTTTCTTGAATTGTATCTAGAATTTGAAGACTTAAAAGTAACAAATATTTGAACAGACTTTGTACATTTACGAAAAATCGACAGCACTTATGGTTATTGCCGTAAATACGCGTTTATTAATAAAAGGGAAGCTTGAGGGAATAGGTTGGTTTACTTATGAAACGCTAAAACGGATGACGATCAATCATCCTGAGCATGAGTTTATTTTTATATTTGACCGACCATACAACAAGGATTATATTTTTGCCGAAAATGTTACTCCGGTAGTTATTGGTCCGCCAACGCGCCACCCGTTTTTGTGGTATCTTTGGTTTGAATTTCGAATCCCGGCAATCCTGAAAAAATACAAAGCCGATCTTTTTCTGTCGCCTGATGGTTATCTTTCGCAACGTACCAGAGTGCCTCAATTGGGTGTAATTCACGACATTAACTTTGTGCATCGCCCCGATGACCTTCCCTGGCTGAAAGCAAAATACTACAATCGCTATTTCCCAAAGTTTGCCCGCCTGGCGAAACGGATTGCCACGGTTTCGTTTTATTCGAAAGAAGATATTACCCGCTCGTTTAAAGTCGATTACGACAAAATTGATGTGGTTTACGATGGAATCAACCAGATTTTTGAACCCATTTCTGAAGAAGAGAAAATGGAGGTGCGTTCGATGTTTACAGATGGTGCTGAATATTTTCTGTTTGTGGGTGCCTTACATCCTCGTAAAAATGTTTGTGGCTTACTGAAGGCTTTTGATGCCTTTAAAAGTGTGGTTAACAATGCAACAAAGCTGGTAATTGTTGGCGGCGAAATGCATAAAACAGGAGATATTTTTGAGACCTATGAAAATATGCGTCACAAAGATGATGTAGTGTTTACGGGGCGTGTTTCAACAGCCGATTTACATGATATCTTTGGCGCAGCAATGGCACTTACTTTTGTGCCGTTTTTCGAAGGTTTTGGTATCCCTATCGTTGAGGCAATGAGTGCCGGTGTTCCGGTAATTTGCTCGAATACGACATCTATCCCGGAGGTTGGTGGCAATGCCGTACTTTATGCCGATCCGTTAAAAATCGATCAGATAACCGATGCGATGATTAAGTTGCACGAAGACTCCGATTTACGCACCGAACTGGTGGAAAAAGGATTTCTGCAGAAAAATAAATTTAGCTGGGACGAAACAGCGCGTTTACTGTGGATGAGCGTTGAAAAGAGTCTTCAGTAACAGTTTTCAGTCGCAGTAAAAAACAATTTATCAGTTTAACAATTTGTCAATTTGATCGTTTTCTATGGATAAACAAAAACTACTTCCTTTTTACAACAAAAATACAATTGAAGCCGGTTGCGACGAAGCCGGACGAGGCTGCCTGGCCGGACCAGTATTTGCTGCTGCAGTAATTCTTCCGGCCGATTTTGAGAATGAGTTGTTGAACGATTCCAAAAAACTGACAGAAAAACAGCGTTATCAGTTACGTCCGCTGGTTGAAGAGCAAGCTTTGGCGTGGGCCGTAGTTGCGGTTGATAATAATGAAATTGATGAGGTGAATATTCTGAATGCTTCCTTTCTGGCTATGAACAGGGCCATTGAAAAACTGGAAACTGTTCCCGAACATTTGCTGATCGATGGTAACCGCTTCCGAACCAAAAGCAAAATTCCGTACACCTGCATGATTAAGGGCGACGGACGATTTTATTCCATTGCCGCAGCATCGATTCTGGCCAAAACTTACCGCGACGATTATATGGCCGCGATTCATCAGGAATTTTCAAATTACGATTGGGACAAAAACAAAGGTTATCCAACCAAAAAACACCGGGCCGCTATTAAGGAATTCGGGCCAACAAAATACCATCGCATGACGTTTCGTTTGTTGGATGAACAACTTGCGCTTGATTTATAGTTGATTGCAGAACTTTTGCTTCGTTCACGCTAGTGATAGTATGACTCAGAGTCATACTATCACTCCAATTTTTGCTTTCACACAACTTAAAGTCATGCTTTCACTCTTTTTTACAAAACAGGCGAAGCAATCTTCTCACCAACTTTAACGGTGGTTTCCAAGCCTTTTTTTGTGTTTTCAATCAGGTCGGCATCAAACGTAATCGTTTCTTTTTCGAACAGTAAAACCAGTGTTGATCCACCAAAAGCAAAGTAGCCTTTTTCGTCTCCTTTTTTCACTTTGGAGTTTGCCTCGTAAGTTTGAATAATGCTTCCAACCATGGTAGCGCCCACATCAACAATCAGAATATCTCCAAATTCTTCCGTTGAAAGGGTGCAGTATTCGCGTTTGTTTTCGCAGAAAATTTTCAGGTTGCCACGCAGTGCCAGTGGCGAAACCGAATAATAGTGGCCATTAATTTTAAGCGATTCAGAAGCAATTCCCGAAGCCGGGAAATGATATCGGTGATAATCAGCCGGAGCCAAACGAACAATGGCCATTGCTCCATCTTCGTATTTTTTTGCCAGACTTTCATCGTCAAGGAAAGTTTGCAGGTTAAATTCAGACCCTTTTATAAAAAACGATGGAATATCCTTCATCGATTGAAAGGCCAGAATTTTTCCATCTGCCGGAGAAACAACACCTTCTTCCATTGGGCGCGCACCCGGTTTTAGTTTGCGACAGAAAAAGTTGTTAAAGGTTTTGTAATGCTGCGTATCGCTGATTTCGCATTCGTTTAAATTAATGCGGTGCTCGTTTACAAATTCAGGGATACGTTTTGCCGAAAGCCTCGAATCCATATACCAGCCACCAGCTGCCGAAACGATTTTGCGTTTAACCAACAGGTTCAGGGCAGCTTTCCCGCTTGCCGACGCGTACAACCACTTCAGCATTCCTTTGCCGGGAACATTTTCGGTTTTAACTTCCCCGCTTGCTCTTTCTATATATTTTAAGGTTTCCATTTTTTTATCCGGTTCAACTTCTTTTTGGCAAGAAATAAAAGTCAAAAGAAGCAGTACCAAACTTAGTTGTTTCATTTCAAATTATTCCGGTTTATACCCCTCGTCAACTAAAAGATTTGGCTTCATCGATGCTTCAACTGCCAACTCATCGCAACGCTCGTTAAGCGGATTGTTGGCATGGCCTTTCACCCAAACAAACTTAACTACGTGCTTTTTATAAATCTCAAGGAACCGCATCCAAAGGTCGGGATTTTTTTTGCCTTTAAAGCGCTTTTTCACCCAATTAAAAACCCAGCCCTTTTCAACGGCATCGGCAACATATTTCGAGTCGGTGTAAACGGTAACATCGCAGCCTTCAATTTTCAGCGATTCCAACGCCACAATTACCGCCAGCAACTCCATACGGTTATTGGTGGTATGTTTATAGCCTTCCGAAAGTTCTTTGCGGTGAGGGCCGGAAAGCAACACAATTCCGTAGCCTCCGTTTCCCGGATTTCCGCGTGCAGCGCCGTCGGTGTATATCGTAATTTTTGGTCGAGCCATTTTATTTATAGTAGAGAGATTAAAAGTACAAAGTAGTGAGTATTCTTTTTAATAAACAAACTTTGTTTTTATCGGTCACGTTACTCAATACTTTTAATCTCAAGTGTGATAAACAAAAAACCCCGCCAAAATTTGACGAGGTTTTAGTAAAATATCCTGAATTCGTTTAGCGAATAATTGTCATTTCATCGATCAGGTTTTGAGCACCGGCATAAATGTCAACCACCCAAAGTACAAAACGGATGTCAACATTAATACAGCGTTGCAGGTTTTCTTCAAAATCAAGGTCGCCGCTCATGGCTTCCCAGTTTCCGTCGAAAGCAATACCAATCAGTTCGCCTTTTCCGTTAATAACAGGGCTTCCCGAGTTTCCGCCGGTAATGTCGTTATCGGTAATGAAACAGGCGCGAAGTTTACCGTCTTCATCTGCATATTGTCCGAAGTTTTCATCCAACAGCAGTTCTTTCATGCGCGCAGGAACGTCAAACTCGTAATCGCCCGGAATTTCTTTTTCCAGGTAGCCATCGGTGGTTGTGTAGTATTTGTACGTTACACCATCGCGCGGATCGTAAGGCATTACCGTTCCGTAAGTTAAGCGCATGGTTGAGTTGGCATCCGGGTAAAATTTCTTGTCAGGCTGCATTTCCATTAAACCGGCAACAAACAACCTTCTTCCTTTTTGCAACTTTTCGTCGCCGTCTCTTAAACTCATCGATGTAGCGCGGTACATATCAAAAATGTCAACAGCTGCCTGAAAAACCATGTCTTTCTGCAGTGTTTTTAACGAAGGATTTTCGAGGAAAGCAGTCAACTCTTCCTGGTTGTCGAAAATCGATTTTTTAAACATTTTTTCGGTGTACTTAGCGTAGTCGCCTTTGTATTTGTTTTGAATTTCAGCAAAGAAAGACGGGTAGTAGCCTGATGAGATGTTTTCGGCGTAAATCTTCATCAGTGCAGCAACAATTTTTTCATCGGTAGCCGCGTCGTAATCTTTGTAGAAAGCATCCAGCGATTCTTCCAGTCGGCCCGAAAAAGCTTCAATTTTGTCTTTGTTCTCTTCCGGTTTTTCCAACAGGTCGGCCAATTGGTTGGCGCGGTAGGCAAACATAAAAATCTCTGGTCCGCGCAACAAGGCTTCTGCAGCAAATTCCATTGCTTTTTCAGCCTCAACTTCCTTATACGATTCTTCAATTAATGAAAGTGCTTCTCCGTATTTTGCTTTTCTGTCGGCATTTGCATTTACCCAGTTGGTAAATTCTTTTTCAAGCTCTTGTTTTTGTGCAATAATGCCCAGTTTTGTCAATGCCTGGTTTTGGCCAATTGCATTTTTGTAGTAGTTGGCGCTGCGTGCATGTTTCGATGCATACTGGATTTTTGCTTTTTGGCTGGTAGCCATGTAGTCGGCAATAATGTCCAGTTTTTTCTCACGAACCAAAATGCGTGCAGTGTTTGTTACTTTCATGGTGTAGTCAATTCCCCACGATGTTTTGTAACGGTTGGTGCTTCCCGGGTAACCAAATACCATGGCAAAATCGCCTTCGTCAACACCTTTAAGCGAAATTGGCAAGTGGTGTTTTGGCTGGTAAGGCACATTGTCTTCCGAGTATTCGGCTGGTAATCCGTCGGGACCACAATAAACGCGGAACATCGAAAAGTCGTTGGTATGGCGTGGCCACATCCAGTTGTCGGTGTCGCCACCAAATTTACCTAATGCTTGCGGTGGTGCTCCTACCAAACGTACATCTTTAAATGTTTCGGTAACAAAAAGGAAGTATTGGTTGGCTTTTAAAAAGTCTCTTATGTAAACTTCGTAGTGCGTATCGCCTTTTGCTTCTTTTTCCAGCTGGCGAACTGTCTGGTCGATTTTGTCGTTTCTTTCGCTTTCGCTCATTTCGTCGGTAACATCGGCCAAAACTTTAGCGGTTACATCTTCAACCGAAATAAGGAAAGTAACCGTTTTTCCCGGGTTCGGAAGTTCTTCTTCTTTTGAACGGGCCCAAAAACCATCTTGCAGATAATCGTGCTCAACGCTAGAGTGCTGCTGAATTTCGCCAAAACCACAGTGGTGGTTGGTTAAAAGCAGACCGTCTTTTGAAATTACTTCGGCAGTACACGATCCGCGGTCGAGTGCCACGATCGCATCTTTCAGGCTCGATTGATTGATGCTGTAAATATCTTCAGCACTCAATTCGCAGCCCATATCTTGCATGGTTTTAATGTTCAGTTTGTGAATAAGTGAAGGAAGCCACATTCCTTCTTTGGCAACTGCCGAACCAATCATGAAGATTGATATCAACAGCATCAGATTTAATTTTCTCATCATTTTATTAATTGTTCTATTCAAAAAATTTGTACAAATATAGTTTTTCAAAATACTTAATACGTGATTTATATCTCTTTATCCTTTATGTTAACAGAAAGAATGACCACCCAGATTACGATAATTCGGAAATCCGCAGCAGCATTTTTAACTTTCCTGTAAATTTTGGTTCGGTTTTAACATTTGTATTTGATATGCGGTTTGAATTACACGAATTGCATTATATTGAAACTAAAAACTTGTTATGAGTCGATTTGTTCGGATTATTATGTGGGTTTTGTTGTGGGGCGCTTTGTTTGTTGCCATCGCTTATTTTTTGCCCAAAACGCTTGTGGTTGAGCGGAGTGCCGATATTCAGGCCCCTGTGAAAACCGTTTATGCACAACTCATTGATTTGCACCGGTGGGATAATTGGTCGCCCTGGAAACGAAGGGGCGAAAATAGCAGTGTGGAATACATTAACCACGGAGTTGGTGCAGGTGGAGGTTATATTTTGAGAAATGAATCCAACGAAAATAGTGTTGCATCCATCGAAATTATTGAGGCAAATGCGTACAACGAAGTTACTGTTTCGCTCGATTTTATGGAACGTGGAGAAGCTTTAAGTAGTTTTTTGTTGGCAGAGAAGAACGAGGGAACTACCGTGAACTGGGCACTGACATATGATGTTGGTAACAATCCTTTTGCACGTTGGATGGGGCTGCTGATGAAAAAAAGTATGGCAACCGATTTCGACAATGGCTTGGTAAAATTAAAGGCACTTTGCCAGGTAATCGAGAAGGAGAACGAACCGGTAATTCTGCTTGACGAAGTACCAGAAATGTACTATGCCGGCATTCGCGAAACCGTGCCTTTTATTGAAGTGAGTCGCGAAATGAGTGAGATGTATAGCGAGATCAGCAAATTTTTGGCGCAAAAGGAAATTGAAATGGCCGGAATGCCTTTTTCGATGTACCACCTGATGGACGAAGAAAATATTGATTTTGAATGCGGCATTCCAATCAAAGAAAATATTGAAGGAAATGCAACAGTAAAAGTGGCAACTTTTCCTACTAGCACTTGTGCCTGCCTCGATTTTTATGGCGATTACAGCAACTTGCAGGAAGGGCACATAGCTGTGCAGAAATGGGTAGAAGCACACGGTTTTAACCTGGCCAGTGCGCCAATGGAAATATACCTAACCGATCCGCAGCAGGAACCTGATCCGGCAAAATGGATTACCCGAATTTGCTATCCTGTTGAACGGTAGGAAAACTGAAAAATATCCAGTACCGAATGATCAATTTCCAAATCAACTTAAAATTGGTGTGTGTTTTAAGCAGTATTGGTTATTCATCATTGAACATTGATTATTTTTTTCTTGCTTATTCAAAATTTATATTTTGTGAATAACAGCTAACACTGTGAGGTGCAGTGTGTGGCAACAAACTCGCGCTTTTTACAAGCCTGTTTTCTGTTGACTCTAAATCAATTGGTTAAAAATCTCTAAACAACAGGGTCATGTCTCAATTCTTACTAAATTTGTAGCCTTAAAATTTTGTGGGGAGTGGAAGAGAAGAAGTTTTTTGACAAACTAAAAAATCAATACCGGTTAATCATTTACAACGATACCACGTTTCAGTCGGTGTGGAGCATGAAGCTTTCGCGGCTGAAAGTGTTCACCGTAACCAGTTTAACATCGGCAATTTTGGTCATCCTGGTCATTTTGCTGATTGCAACTACCGGATTGCGCGAATATATTCCGGGTTACCCAAAAGCCGAGTACCGGCAAATGTTGGTGCGTAATGCTTTGGTAGTCGATTCGCTGGAACAGGAACTGGCAAAACGCGATCAGTTTTTCAAAGGTATTCAGGCCATAATGTCGGGCGAAGTGCCTGAGGATGATCAAATGGCTACAGCCGATATTGAGACGGATGAGGTAGAATTTAAGCAGTACAATCACGATTCTGTTTTTCAGGATAAATTACTGGCTGAACAGCTGAGTCTTTCCATAATGAACAATAATGCCGATGTTACAGAGCTCAGCCAGGTACACTTTTTTGTGCCGGTAAAAGGGGTGGTTTCGGAACATTTCAAAAATACACCCGATCATTTTGGTGTTGATTTGGTGAGTGAACCCAATGCCCGTATCTCGTCGGTGTTAGACGGAACGGTGATTTTTGCCGGATGGACCCTCGAAACAGGTTATGTAGCCTACATTCAGCACGAAGCAAATTTGGTTTCGGTGTATAAACACAACGCCGAGTTATTGAAGAAAACCGGACAGACAGTAAAAGCCGGCGAGGCGATTGCCATTATCGGAAACACAGGAGAATTATCAAGTGGACCACACCTGCATTTTGAGTTGTGGCACGATGGAACTGCACTTGATCCGGAACAGTACATTGACTTTTAAGATGAAGAAAAAAATAGCAATTCTTGGATCTACCGGATCCATAGGAACCCAGGCGCTGGAGGTCATTGAGCAAAATCCCGAATTATTTGAAGTTGAGGTTTTAACAGCAAATAACAGTGTGGAGCTGCTCATTCAGCAGGCAAAAAAATTTCAGCCCAATGTGGTGGTTATCGCCAACAAAGAGAAATACCAACTCGTTAGCAGCGCCCTTGAAGATGAAGATATAAAAGTTTACGCCGGAGAAGAGGCCCTGAACCAGGTGGTGGAAATGGATACCATCGATTTGGTACTGACGGCCATGGTGGGGTATTCGGGCTTAATTCCAACTTACAATGCTGTAAATGCCGGGAAACCAATTGCACTGGCCAATAAAGAAACGCTGGTTGTTGCCGGCGAAATCATAACAAAAGCTGCCCGCGAAAAACAGGTTGACCTGCTACCGGTTGATTCGGAGCACTCGGCCATTTTCCAGTGTTTGGTTGGCGAGTTTATGAATCCGGTTGAAAAGATTTACCTCACTTGTTCAGGCGGCCCGTTTCGTGGTAAAACACTCGAAGACTTACAACATGTTACGGTTGACGACGCCCTGGCGCACCCCAACTGGGATATGGGCGCAAAAATCACCATCGATTCGGCAACGCTCATGAATAAAGGTTTTGAAGTGATTGAGGCACACTGGCTTTTTGGGTTGCCGGCTTCAAAAATTGATGTAGTTGTTCATCCCGAGTCCATCATTCATTCCATCGTTCAGTTTGAAGATGGTTCGATGAAAGCACAAATGGGACTGCCCGACATGAAGTTGCCCATACAATATGCCATGGGATTTCCGAACCGGATTAAAAATAACTTCCCGCGGTTCAACTTTTTAGATTACACCACTTTACATTTTGAGCAGCCAAATACAGAAATTTTTCGTAACCTTGCACTCGCTTTTGCAGCAATGGAAAAAGGCGGAAATATGCCCTGTATTTTAAATGCAGCAAATGAAATAGTTGTTGAGGCATTTTTAAAACGAAAAATCAGCTTTTTGCAAATGCCCGAAATAATAGAACAGGCCATGAATAAGGTTGATTTTGTAAATCAGCCAACGCTCAATGATTTAATTGAGACCAACAACGAAACAAGAACAGTGGCACAGTTGTTAACAGAAAACAAAATTTAGAAGAATTTAATGGAGTCGATATTAATTAAAACAGCACAATTACTTTTAAGTCTGTCAATATTAGTGGTTTTGCACGAGGCCGGCCACTTTATGTTTGCCCGTTTGTTTAAAACCCGGGTAGAAAAATTTTACCTCTTTTTTAATCCCTGGTTCTCGCTTTTTAAAATAAAGAAAGGCGAAACCGAATACGGAATCGGATGGTTGCCGCTTGGTGGTTACGTGAAAATTTCGGGAATGATCGATGAGTCGATGGACAAGGAAGCCATGAAACTTCCGCCTCAACCCTGGGAATTTCGTGCAAAACCGGCCTGGCAGCGTTTGCTGATTATGGTTGGTGGCGTTTTAATGAATTTCATTTTTGCCATGGTAATTTACATTGGTGTGCTTTATGCATGGGGCGAACAGTACCTGCCAACCGAGAATGTAAAATATGGCATTGTGGTTAACGAAACCGGCGAGGAGCTTGGTTTTAAAACCGGCGATAAAATTCTTACCGTTGACAATGAATACATCGAACAGTTCAGCAAAATTGTACCAACCATTGTTTTAGATGGTGCACAAACCGTTCAGGTGGAGCGCAACGGACAGAAAGTAGATGTGGAGATAACAGGAGAGGACCTGGCGCTACTGCTAAAAAGCAAAGGTATTTGGGACGAGCGTATTCCTTACGATATTCAGATCGGCCGTTTGGCAAAAGATTTTCCGGCACAAAAAGCAGGACTTGAAGTTGGCGATGTTCTTGGAAAAGTTGATGGAAAATCGTTTGAGTATTACGATCAGTTTACCAATTACCTGGAATCAAAGAAAGGTGAGGAAATTGCTATCGATATTATCCGCGATGGTCAGGAAATGACCAAAACGCTAACGATTAACGAAGATGGTAAAATGGGCTTTAATGCGGCACTTAATAATCCTGATATTTTTGAGTTTAAAACCATTAAATATGGTTTTCTTGAATCTATCCCTGCAGGAATTGATCGCGGTGTTCAAACTACCGGAAATTACCTGAAACAGTTTAAACTGTTCTTTAAAAAAGAAACAAAAGCATACGAGTCGCTGGGAGGATTTGCAACCATCGGAAATATTTTTTCTTCTTCATGGGATTGGGCGCATTTCTGGAATATGACAGCGTTTATTTCTATTATTTTGGCCATTATGAACCTCTTGCCAATTCCTGCATTGGATGGCGGACACGTAATGTTTTTATTTGGCGAAATGATTACCGGAAGAAAACCCGGAGAAAAATTTTTGGAGTATGCACAAATTGCCGGAATGGTATTACTTTTGGCTTTGGTACTTTATGCCAATGCCAACGATATAATTAAAATGATTAACGGCACATTTTAATGAAAAAAAACTATTTTTGTTGTGGAACCAATTAACTTATTAGTAATATGAATTTATTTGTAGTTGCAGGATTTATCGGACCTCAGGAAATAATAATCATCTTAATAATTGTTTTACTTCTGTTTGGCGGTCGTAAAATTCCGGAGTTGATGAAAGGGCTTGGAAAAGGAATGAAGGAATTTAAAGAAGCCACAAAAGAGGACGATCCTGAGGATAAAAAACCGGAAAGCGAAAAAATCGACAAGTAATTAATATCGAAATAGATATTCAAATCCCGTTCTGTAATTCAGATACGGGATTTTTTGTATTTCATCCAATAGCCTTTTATTACAGCATGTTGTAGCTTAGCAGTATGGTAAGGTTTTTGTTATTTATTTTGAAAATCCAAAAAACTGATTAAATGAAACGTATTAGCCACCTTGTTTATCTGGTAATCGTTGCCGCAATTTTTGCCGGCTGCGATTCGGATTCAACTGTTATGTACAAAAATATTACCGGAAAAGCCGGTGAAATGGTTGTTGTAATATCAAAAGATTCGTGGAATGGTAAACCCGGAGAAGTTCTTCGCGAAACACTGGCGCAGCCGCATGCCGGATTACCACAGGAAGAGCCACTTTTCGATTTGATTAACGTTCCGCACGACGCTTTTAAAGACATTTTCAGATCGACCCGAAACATTGTACAAACTACCATTTCTTCGAATGTTGACGAGAGTGGAATAAAATTCACCGACGATGTGTGGGCTTATCCGCAGGCGACCATACAAATTAGCGCTAAAAATGCCGACGAGTTTGAAAAGATCTTCAGGGAAAACAAGGACAGAATACTGTCGTATTTTGTGCAGGCCGAAAAAGAGCGTATAACGATGAATTATAACGACACCTACGAAAGAGCAGTTTTTAATACGCTGAATAGCGAGTTTGATGTTACCATGAAAGTTCCACCGGGTTTCCGCATCATGGAACAGAAAAAGGATTTTTTGTGGGTACAGTTCGATTCGCCTGAAATCACCCAGGGAATTGTGGTTTATTCGTATCCGTATGTTTCCGACAGTGCTTTTACGGTTGATTACCAGTTGCCAATACGCGACAGCTTGCTTAAAAAATACGTTCCGGGCCCAACCGACGGAAGTTATATGTCAACCGAAAAACGCCTCGATCAGATTAATAATGTAATTAAGCACAATGGAAATTATGCTTCCGAAATGCGTGGTTTGTGGCGTGTTGAGAATGATTTTATGGGTGGACCATACGTTGCACTATCGGAATTAGATGCATCGAACCAGCGTGTAATTAACGCTTTTGGCTTTGTGTATGCACCAAGTAAAGATAAACGTAACTTGTTACGTCAGGTGGAAGCAATGATCTACTCGTTAAAATTAAATAACCAGGCTGATAACGATAAACTCAATCAGCAGGATATTGAAATTCAGGTAGAAGGATAAGTCGATATTCAGTATAAATACATTGATTATTAGTGGGAGTTGCTATCATCCCCTTGTTTTCCCCTTCAAAGGGGAATTCTTATTCAACCAAAGAAGTGGCATATTGCTAATCCTCCTTATAAAGGAGGTGGCTGACGAAGGAAGCCGGAGGATGTTTTAGAAAGACAATAATTGAGCAGTACTTTTATACAAAAAGGAGGCTGGAAATTCATTTTCCAGCCTCCTTTTTGTATCGTATTAACATGAGTTCTGCTTAGAAAGCCGCCTTTACAATTTCACTAACATTATCCGAAATGCCATAGGTGTAAATGTGTAACGATGGTACGTTGCGCGCAACCAAATCTTTCGATTGGTAAATAGCCCACTCCGTTCCTACACGTCGTGCATCGTCGTTGTTTTTGCATTTTGTCAGCTCTTTTGACAACTCCTGAGGCAAGTCGATGCTAAATATTTTTGGAAGCACCGTCAACTGATTTTTCAGGTTGATAGGCTTAATTCCCGGAATAATCGGAACTGTAATTCCCATTGCGCGGCATTTGTCCACAAAATCGTAATAAACCTGGTTGTCGAAAAACATTTGGGTTACAATGTAATCGGCACCTTCGTCAACTTTTTGTTTTAGGTAAAGCATGTCTTGCTCCATGTTTGGCGCTTCAAAATGCTTCTCGGGATATCCGGCAACACCAATACAAAAATCAAGTGGCTTATTGTTTTTCAGATCGGCATCCAGGTATTTCCCTTTACCAAGATCTTTAATTTGTTTTACCAACTCGTTGGCATTTGAGTGGCCATTCTCGGTAGGTTGAAAAACATGTTGGTTTTTCAATCCGTCGCCACGCAACGCCAGAACGTTGTTAATTCCTAAAAAGTTCAGGTCAATCAATACGTGTTCTGTTTCGCTTTTGGTAAAACCGCCACATAAAATATGCGGAACCACCGGAATGCCGTATTTGTGCTGAATATCGGCAGCAATAGCCACTGTTCCCGGGCGTTTGCGAACGGTTTGTTTTACAATGCTTCCATCTGCGAGTTCTTTAAATTCAATCTCGTCGCGGTGGGTAGTAATATTAATGTATTTCGGATCGAACTCGGTTAAGCTTTCAATCGTTTTATGCAGGCGCGAAACGTCGTTACCTTTTAACGGCGGCAACAATTCAAAAGAAAATACGGTTTTCTTTGCCTGATTTATGGTGTCTATAACTTTCATATGATTTTAGTCTGTTTTACTGATGCAAATTTAACAATTTCGTACCTTATCGTCTGAATAAACTTCAAATTGAAAAATAAATGACAGTTTTTTAAAACGAATTGGGCTGTTGTAATTCTTTTTCAGCTGATCATTCAAGTTTTCTATTTATCGTTCAGATTTAAATATCCAATATTAGAAATACAAGCTAAATGTTTGAAGCTAACCTTGAAATACTAATGTTAGATATTAGAATTTCAAGGCTAATTAATTATTCTGAGAGTTTCACCCAAGGTGAGTTTTCAACTAATTTGTTACTTGTAATTCAGGTTTGTTGGCAAAAATTTCTCAACAAATTCTACCGATTCATTTTTACGTTTCGCATAATCTTCAACCTGGTCTTTGCCAATTTTTTCAAGACTAAAATAACGCGACTCGGGATGCACAAAGTATTGCCCTGAAACCGATGCATTCGGATACATGGCAAAATGCTCCGTCAGCGAAATTCCAATTTTTTCAGCGTCGATCAGTTTGAATAGGTTCTCCTTTTCAGCGTGTTCCGGACAAGCCGGGTAGCCCAGTGCCGGACGAATTCCCTGGTATTTAATTTTCAGGATCTGGTCGAGCGACAGGTTTTCGTCGGGTGCATAACCCCAGTAATTCTTGCGAATTTCGAGGTGAAGCAGTTCGGCAAAAGCTTCGCTTAAACGATCGGCCAGTGCTTCCACCATTATGGCTTTATAATCGTTGTGTTCCTCGCGGAATTGTTTGGTCCATTTTTCAATACCAATACCGGCAGTGGTGGCAAAACCTCCGCAATAATCCACTTTCCCCGACTCTTTCGAAGCGACAAAATCAGACAAACAGAAATTCGCTACGCCCTCTTTTTTCTTTTCTTGCTGACGAAGATGATAAAAACGTCCGATTTCTTTTTGGCACGATTCATCCTCGTAAAGCACCACGTCGTCGCCGTCCGATTGTGCCGGCCAAATTCCGAATGCAGCGTTGGCCTGCAGCATCTTTTTCTCTATAATTTCATCCAGAAATTCATTCCCTTCTTTGAACAGCTTTTTGGCCTCTTCTCCCTGTTTTTCATCGGCCAGAATTTGCGGGTAGTGCCCTTTTAAACCCCAGGTGATGAAGAAGAAGGTCCAGTCGATATATTTCCGCAGTTCTTCCAGCGGGTAGTCGATCAGGTGTTTTACGCCGGTAAAATTTGGTTTGTAAATTGGCGTGTTGTTCCAATCGATGGCGAATTTATTCTCGCGTGCCTTTTCCAGGGTAATGTATTCTTTCGCTTTTCGTTTTCCCTGGAATTCGCGAATCTGAGCGTATTCTGCATCCAAATTATGAAGGAATGTTTCATTCTTTGAAATCAGATGGGAAACCACGTTTACGGCCAGCGAAGCATCTTTTACGTGAACTACCGGTGCTGAATATACAGGGGCAATTTTAACTGCCGTATGAATTTTTGACGTAGTTGCGCCGCCGATCATCACCGGAATATTCATTTTACGGCGTTCCATCTCCTGGGCAATTTCCACCATAATTTCCAGTGAAGGGGTGATCAAACCGCTCAGTCCGATTACATCCACTTCGTTTTTAATGGCTTCATCCAAAATTTTCTCGGTTGGCACCATAACACCCAAATCGATGATTTCGTAGTTGTTACAAGCCAGTACCACACCAACAATGTTTTTGCCAATGTCGTGTACGTCGCCTTTTACGGTGGCCATCAGTACTTTTTTCTGCTTCGTACTGTTTTTGAATTTCGCTTTATCTGCTTCAATAAACGGCAGCAAATAAGCCACGGCCTTTTTCATCACCCGAGCCGATTTGATCACCTGTGGCAGGAACATTTTTCCTGAACCAAACAAGTCGCCAACCACGTTCATTCCGTCCATCAGCGGGCCTTCGATGATGTTCAATGCCGGAGAATATTTTTCAACGGCTTCGGCCATGTCTTCGTCAACAAATTCGGGCAATCCTTTTACCAACGAGTGCTCGATACGTTTTTCAAGCGGTAATTCGCGCCATTCATCTTTTTTTACTTCCTTTTTCGATGTCGATTTCAGGTTTTCGGCAAATTCAAGTAATCTTTCGGTTGCATCAGGCCTGCGATTTAATACGAGGTCTTCAATCCGTTCCAGAAAATCTTTTGGAATTTCATCGTAAATCTGCAACATTCCCGGGTTTACAATTCCCATGTCGAGACCGGCCTTTATAGCGTGAAACAGGAACACCGAGTGCATGGCTTCACGCACCACATTGTTTCCGCGGAAAGCAAACGAAACGTTACTGACACCCGCGCTAACTTTTGCCAGCGGCAGATTCTCTTTTATCCATTTTACCGATTCGATGAACGAAACGGCGTAGTTGTTATGTTCTTCAATTCCGGTGCCGATGGTCAACACGTTCGGATCGAAAATAATATCCTGTGCAGGCAGTCCAACTTTTTCGGTAAGAATTTTATAGGCGCGGCTGCAAATTTCTTTGCGGCGTTCGGTGTTGTCGGCCTGGCCCTTTTCGTCAAAAGCCATAACAATAACAGCAGCGCCGTAACGTTTAATTTTTTGTGCCTGTTCGATAAAAATTTCTTCGCCCTCTTTTAAGCTGATGGAGTTTACAATCGCTTTTCCCTGCAAACATTTTAAACCGGCCTCAATTACATTCCATTTCGAGGAGTCGATCATAATGGGCAGTCTGGCAATATCGGGTTCGGCCATAATCAGGTTCAGGAAGGTTACCATTTCTTTTTCGGCGTCCAACATGGCATCATCCATATTTACGTCGATTACCTGCGCACCATTCTCTACCTGATGGCGGGCAATGGTGAGGGCTTCCTCGTACTTTTCTTCGCTAATCAGCCGAGCAAATTTTCGCGATCCGGCTACGTTACAACGCTCTCCAATATTCAGAAAGTTGGTGTTTTCGGTTATGGTTACCGGCTCCAGTCCGCTAAGTTTTGTGTACGTGCTGGCCTCGGCCCGGTGGTGCGGATTTGCTTTGGCTGCCATATCGGCAAAAGCCTTTATGTGAGCAGGTGTAGTTCCGCAGCAACCACCAATAATATTTACATAGTTATTATCGAGATATTGTTTGATGTGGCCGGCCATAATTTCCGGCGTCTCATCATACTCACCAAACTGGTTAGGTAATCCCGCATTGGGGTGCGCACTGATGTGAAATGGTGCTTTCCCGGCCAGTTCTTTAATGTACGGTTGAAGATCGGTAGCTCCCAACGAGCAGTTCAGCCCAATACTTAGCAAATCGACATGTGAAACCGAGTTCAGGAAAGCTTCCAGTGTTTGACCCGAAAGTGTGCGGCCACTGGCATCGGTTATGGTTCCCGAAACCATCAGCGGGATATTTATGCCTCTTGCATCCAGCACTTCTTCAATGGCAAAAATGGCTGCTTTGCTGTTTAGCGTATCGAAAATTGTTTCGATCAGTAACAGATCAACACCGCCATCGAGCAATGCTTCCACTTGTTCGCGGTAAGCTATTTTTACTTCGTCGAAGGAAATGGCGCGATAACCGGGATCATTCACATCGGGCGAAAGCGATAGAGTTTTATTGGTAGGACCTACTGATCCGGCAACGTAACGTGGTTTATCCGGATTGGCCTCGGTGTATTTGTCGGTAAGTTTTTTGGCAATTTCAGCCGAAGCTTTGTTAATGTCGTAAACATACGCTTCGGTATTGTAATCGGCCTGCGAAATGCTGGTTGCATTAAAGGTATTAGTGCAAATAATATCGGCACCGGCTTCCAAATAAGCCTCATGGATTTCTGAAATAACATCAGGGCGGGTAAGCGACAGCATGTCGTTGTTTCCTTTCAGGTCGCCCGGATGATCTTTCAACAGTTCGCCCCTGTAATCGGCCTCGTCCAGCTTATATTCCTGAATCAGCGAACCCATTGCTCCATCCAATACCAATACTCTCTTCTTAAGTTCTTCGCGTATGTCTTTTTTTGTTGTCATCTGTTTTTACTTTCACCGCAAAGACGCGAAGGCGCAAAGTTCTTTGTGTCTTTGCGTCTCTGCGGTTAAATTCTATTTCAATATCCGTATCTCGTTATCTCCTTTAATGCCAATCTTGTCTTCGCAAATAATGAGCAACGATTGTATCTCTTTATAATTTTCTGCCTGTTTAATCACTTTCTCAACATGGTCTGGGGTTTTCACCTTATTTCCCAGTGCTGTTGCCAGTGCGTCTGCCATAAGAATATCTTCACAAACCACCACCACTGCATCGGCTTTTCCAAAACTTAACGATGGGCCAACAGTTCCGGCCGAAGTGCAGATACCAAAGGTACGACTTGCCGGCGGGATTACCAGTCCGATACGCTCGGAGAGAATCGATTCGCCTGCAAAAACAGATAAAACCAGTTCATCCTGTAAAAGCAAATAAATGTCGCCGCCATTTTCAACTAACAGCTCCTTCACCGAAAAGTTTTTACAAATTTCTTCGCCAATTTCGCGGGCAAACAAACCGGCCACTGCCGACATCGGGCCAATTCCGGCTTTCTCGGCAGCCAGTGCCATTTCTATTGCTTCTTCCGGAGCAAAATCCGACGGCTGAAAGGGTTTCAGGCTTTTCCTGAAAAACGGTTCTTTTTCGATATAATCATCGAAAATTTGGCGCAGCGTTTTCATTTTTGCCAAAGCCACTTCCTGCATTTCCTCTTTATAAGATGCCGGATCGATACCAATCCAAAGGTCGGTTTGCAGGTGTTTTACTTCAAAACCCGTAAAACGTTCGGTGTTAAACTGGCTGCGGTAGGTGCGTTCTTCAAAAATATTCATTCAGTAGAAATTATTTATTACGTCATTCTGTCCGTCAGCTGACGGATTGAGCATGACGACCATTGGTTTTATCTAAAATCAATTTCAAACAAATTCAGCGGGCAGGCCGGAATGCAAAGTTCGCAAACCACACATTTGCTTTTGTCGAATTCCAGTTCCCAGTTGCTTTTGTTCATGGTTAAAGCTCCGGCAAAACATACGGCGGTGCAGTTGCCACAATCGATACATTTTTCTTGTTTCCAGCGAATTCGTTTGTCCAGCGATTCGCAGGTAATTTTATGACTTTTAATGTATTTAACGCCTTTTTCAATATTTTCTGTTTTGCCCTGAAGTTCGAGCAAAAGGCTTCCACGTTTTCCCGGATAAACTTCCGCTTTTAGAATATTAATCCTGATATCGTAATCTTTTACCAGGTGATAGGTAAACGCTTTGTCGCCGCTTTGCGGAGGGAAATTCAGTATGTATCTTTTTTTAATCATTGTCAACCTCCGTTTCTTGTAATGCGTTTAACGATGTATTGGCAGGGAACATTTGCACGGGTTTAGTGACTTCAAATTCACCATTTTGCAACCATTTTTTCAATTCATCGGCAATTTTGCGTGCTTTCTTTAAGCTGGCAACCGGCGCGGTTCTTATCTTTTTGCCTTTTACTTTTATGGTTCCCGACTGTAACTCTTCGTAGGTAACCTGCCCCAGTTTTGGCGTTCCAACCGTTCCGTAATCGAGCACCGAAGTTTCAATCTGGCTGTTATTAATCGATACACGTTTAGCAATATCGGCATTTAAAACCGGGATTGGAATTCCAATTCCCACAAACATACTTACGCCATATTTTTCGTACGATGCAGCCTGAATGTACTCGGCCGACATTTCTTTCAGGTTGCCTATAACGGCAATGGTGGCGGCGTTTGTTACCGGAACACCCAGTTCGTTTTTCGGTTTTGTGGTGTGAAACTGTGTTCCGGGCCAAACAACAAATCCTTGCGTACCTCCTAAAAATATGCGTGTTCCCAGCCCAATGGTTTTAAACTCCGGATCGTTGAGCAGCGGGCTTAATTCGCCCGAAGTGGAGTAGGTGGCGTTACGCAAATTGGGCAACAAAGTACCCATGTAGGTATGTTTTATCGTTGATGTGGTATTTACCGCCACATTGTAATTCTGATACGCATTTCGCGGATTAAAAAGCGTAAACTCATTTATGGTGTTGATGTTGATTTTTGTTTTAATATGCTTGCGCGGATAACAATCGGTGCCTTTTCCCCAGGCTTCCAAAACCACATCTTTTCCTTCCAGTAAATCCTGAATAACATGTGCACCGCCGTATTCCGGATTGTCAGGATCGCAGGCTGTAGCTCCGATGTATGAATCAACAGCGGCCAGTCCTTCGTAACACGGAACGCCGTTTAAGCGTATTTTTTCCATTCGGATGGGCGGATCGGCGTGACCAAAATTTATAATTGCGCCCGACGAGCACATGGCGCCAAAGGTTGCTGTGGTTACTACATCAACTTTCTCAACTATTTCTTCGGGCGACATTTCTTTCGCCATTTCCGCAACTTCTTCGGCGGTTAAAACCACTGCTTTCCCGGCCTTCAGTTTTTGGTTAATTTCTTCGTACGATTTTGTTGTCGACATATTTAATTAAGTCGGAAGACTGAAGTCCGAAGTCGGAAGTTTGTACTTTTCGAAATCGTCTGCAGTCTTTTAGTTTTTGTTAAAGGTATTTTTACTCTGCTCAAATTTATGCGGTTAAAACCGCTGGTGCATACACATATTTGCCCCGTGTAAGTAGCTTGTAAAAAATAATTTGTAGTGCAGTTTCTTCATCGATTGTGTTTTAATTATAATTCCGTTTCCGGCCGGGTATTGGCACCGTTTTATCCGTCGGCTGGCGGACAAGGTTGCCAGAGTTTCACAGAGCCCGATCTCTCCACTCTTCTATATAATCAAACACCCTTTTTTGAAAGAATATTTGATGCAACAAAGATAGTTGATTTTGTGATTTAACAAATAAAGCAGAACTTGCAGTTAACGAATTAACGCTATTTTGAATTGTTTAATTAAGAAATGTGAGCTATGACAGATAAAATCTATCCAATTTTTCTTCTGTTTCTTTGTTTTGCCTGTTCTCCGAAACTGGATAAGGAAACCTACAAAAAATATGAAAACAGCGGACAGGAAATTACAGCCAATGTACAAACAGTGCTTTTAAGTAATGTGGGGAAAGCCATTCAAACCGGCGGGACTGAGTATGCGGTTAAGTTCTGTAACCTTGAGGCAAACTCAATTGTGGATAGTTTGAAGGGTGTATTTGATTGTGACATTTCAAGAGTTTCGGCCAAAAACCGTAATCCGCAAAATGCGCTGAGTACCGGGCAGGAAAAACAACTGTGGGAACTTTTTGCCAACGAACAACTGGCTGACACGGTATTGCAAAATGGCAATGATTTGGTTTATTACAAGCCGATCAGAACTGGGATGCCGGCCTGTTTAAAATGTCATGGAAATACGGAGACCGATATTAACGCGGCAACCAAAGCAAAGCTGAATGAACTGTATCCGAATGATTTGGCAACGGGTTATAAGCTGAATGATTTCCGTGGACTTTGGAAAGTTGAGTTTAAAAGGCAGAAATAATCATCTGTTTCATTCTGAATTCCCTCAATTTCCTTACCCCTAGGCTTTTCAGAGAAATCATAAGACAGGGGCACGGAATCATCCCCCGGGTGCATAAAGCAAAAAAAACAGGCATTTCGCCAATGGAAATGCCTGCTAATGTTAGTTAGTAAAGGATGTTTTTCACCCTTAGTTGTTTTAAGTTACTATTTTAATACAAATGTGCTGTGTAGTCCTTCATCTGAATTCGGCCCGATCCAAACATCAAAATCACCGGGTTCGATTACAAAATCATCGCCGTTAAAAAACTGCAGATCTTCAGCTTTCAGCTCGAAGCTTACCGTTTTTACATCGCCCGGTTTTAGGTTTATTTTTTCAAAACCTTTAAGCTCTTTAATGGGTCGGGTAATACTGCCCACTTTGTCGCGCACATAAAATTGTACAATTTCTTCCGTTTCGTAGTTGCCGATGTTTTTAATATCAGCCGAAACGGTAATTGATCCATTTGTTGCCATTTCGTTTGATGACAGTTTTAGATTTTCGTATTCAAACTCGGTATAACTCAAGCCAAATCCAAAGGGCAGGAGAGGAGTGACTCCATAATCAATGTGCATGGATTTAAACCCGAGTGATAGTTGTTTTGAATTGCGCGGAATATCGTCGATGTAAGTAACATCATCTTCGGTTGCAGGGCGGCCGGTGTTTTTACGATAATAGTAAAACGGAATTTGTCCGGCACCTTTTACAAAGGTTACAGGTAATTTCCCTGACGGCGAATAGTCACCAAAAATCAGGTCGGCCACTGCTGGTCCGGCCATTGTTCCGGGATGCCAGGCATAAAGTACGGCATCAGCCATTTCCATTTCGGCACCAATTGCCAGCGGTCTTCCGGCCATAACCACCAAAATAAGCGGTTTGCCTGTTTTCCTTAATTCGGTAATCAGTTCGGTTTGAACACCCGGAAGATCAATGATTCCACGTGCATTTGCTTCGCCCGAAAGAATCGATTCTTCGCCGGCAAAGAATAAAATAGCATCCGAACGTTTGGCGGCAGCAACAGCTTCGGCAAACCCTTTTGCCGATTTATCGCGGCTGTATTCCAAACCAGGTACATAATTCATTCTAGAACCAATAATTTCGCCAAAAGCTTGTTTTGGTGTTGTTGAGTCTTCGCCTTGCCCGTCGAAAATCCAGGTTCCCAGCTGGTCGCGTGCGGCATCGGCCAACGGACCAATTACGGCCAGCGAATGAATATTTTTTGAAATGGGCAAAGTGTTATTGTTGTTTTTCAGCAAAACCATACTTTTTCGTGCTGCTTCGCGCGATACAGCCAGGTGGCTTGGTGCCAGAATGGTGTCGGTTGAAACATGATTGTCGTAAGCTTTCTCGAATAATCCCAGCTTAAATTTTACACGCAAAATATTGCCCACATACGTGTCGATCATATCTTCAGTAATCACGCCTTCATCAATCAATGTTTTTAAATTGTCGGCGTAACAGGTTGTTGCCATTTCCATGTCAACACCGGCTTTGGCGGCAATTTCGGCGGCTTGTTTTTTATCGGCAGCAAAACCATGGTTAATCATTTCCTCAATCGATCCCCAGTCGCTAACCACCATTCCTTCGTAGTTCCACTCGTTGCGCAAAATTTGCTTTAGCGTGAATTCATTTCCGGATGTTGGTACACCGTTTAAATCGTTAAATGCCGACATAAATGTTAATGCTCCGGCATCGGCTGCTGCTTTAAACGGCTTAAGGTGAACATTTCTTAGCAAGGGTTCGGGAATATAGGTGGTGTTGTAATCGCGTCCGGCTTCAGACATTCCGTAGCCAACAAAGTGCTTGGCACAGGCTGCTACAGCTGTTGGATCGCCCAGGTCGCCCTGAAATCCTTTTACCATGGCAGCAGCAAACTCAGAAGTCAGCAACGGATCTTCGCCACAACTTTCGGCAATTCGTCCCCAGCGCGGATCCCAGGTAACATCCATCATTGGTGCAAATGTCCAGTTAATTCCCATCGATGAGGCTTCAACAGCCGCAATGCGCATCGCCTTTTCAGCCAGTTCGGGTTCCCACGAGGATGCCATTCCCAGCGGAATAGGGAAAATAGTGCGATAGCCGTGAATTACATCGCGCCCAAAAAGCAAGGGAATTCCGTGTTTGCTTTCTTCCAGGGCAACACGTTGAAACTCGGCAGCCCGCTCGGCACCAACGATGTTCAGAAACGATCCCACTTTGCCGTCTCTAATGGCTTGTTTTGTGGCTTCTTCGTCGCCAAAAAAGCCGTCGTTAACCTGCTGCATCTGGCCTATCTTTTCATCCAGCGTCATTTCACTTAACAGGCTGTTGATCTTTTGTTCTACCGGATCGGGATTGTCGGTTAATGTTGTTGAACAACCCGTTACCAGCCAGGTTCCAATAATTAATAGTAAAGCTCTAATCTTCATTATAGTAAGTATTTGTTCTACATTTCCTGATATACGCGAACGTAATCTACTTCCATCGATTGCGGGAAAATGGAATTATCAATTCCCTGGGCTCCTCCCCAGTTACCACCAACTGCCACATTCAGGATAAAAAAATGTGGTTTGTTGAACGGCCAGTTGTCGTTGTTTTTGTTTGTGGGCGCATAGCGGTGTGTCACATTTTCGGGTGAATCGGTATAAAATACCAGTTCTTTTTCGGTCCAGAACAGGCCGTAAACATGAAATTCTTCTTCTGCTGTTTCAAGGGCTTTGTTGTTGCCACTTCCGTTTCCTCCGTATCCGGCCGAAGTGTGAACTGTTGCATGAACCGTGTCGGGTTGGTAGCCCACGTATTCCATAATGTCGATTTCGCCACAGGCAGGCCAGCCAGCTGTACCAATGTTGGCACCCAGCATCCATATTGCCGGCCATATTCCGGTTCCCGAAGGCAGTTTAGCCTGGATTTCCATTCGGCCGTAAGTAAATTCCTTTTTGCCACTGGTGATCATGCGTGACGAATTGTATGATCCTGCAACTTTTGCGTCGTTTATTTTTTCGGCAGTAATGGTGAGTATACCATCCTTAACCACGGCATTATCGCCTGCGGTATAGTTTTGCAGCTCGTTGTTTCCCCAGCCACCCGATCCGGTTTCGAAGGTCCAGTTGTCGGTATTTACGGCATCGCCATCAAAATTGTCTTCCCAAACCAGTTCCAGTTTCGAGAAGTATTCTGAGTCGTTGGCTGCAATTGAAATATTTTTTGTTGAAGAGAAGGTCTCTCCGTTTTTGGTAATAATTAACTCAACGGTGTAAGTTCCGGCATAGGGGAAATACGCTACAGCATTGGTTTCGTTTTCAATGGTTTTATTTCTGAATTTCCATTCAAACGAATCATAATCGCCAATTGTGGTATTTTCAAGGTTTATGTAGTTGGGTTTTGCAGGATCGATGTTGGCCGAGAAATCAACGGCAAAATCGGTGTGTGTAACCGTTATTGTTTTCGAAACCGATTTTTTATCGTCATCCTTACTGGTTACCTGCAGGCTTACATTGTAATCGCCGGCTTCAGGATAATAGATGGTAAATTCTTCTGTTTTTGAAATGGTAGTTTCGGTAACTCCGTTGCCAAAATCCCATTCCATTCGCCAGTATTCTCCCTCCGTTTTGTTGGTGTACTTTACGTTATTATCATCGACAAATGAATACGAAAAATCAGGTGAGAAATCTGTATCTACTCCCTCTTCAGTGCACCCTGTAAGTGGATTAGCGAGAGAAAAAAAAGCCATGAGGATTAGCCATTTTGGTTTGTTATATGATATTCTCATGAGTGTATAGAAATTTAGATGTTTTGAGTGTATGCTTATTTTGTAAAGAATAAGCACATAAACCGGCATTAAACCATAGCAGGTGAAGGGGCTGTATTTATTCCTGATGATATAAATGGGGAGAGAAACTCTCCCCATTTAATCTAACTAAACTATCAAACTCATTGGCTTAAGAACCAATATTTTGAATTTCTTTACTTGTTATTCTGCAGGAACAAACACCCATGTCCAACCAGTTCCGTATCCTTTACTGTTAGGATTGTACAGAACCAATTTGTCTTCAGTAAGGGTCATAATCTGAAGTTTTCCATCGTCGGTACCGTTCTGATTTCCATCTTGTGCAATATGACCAAGAATTTTTGCTCCGCCACCAATGGTTAACGCTGTATAATCCGCATTGAATACGAAGTTACCACGAACAGGCTCTGCATCGGGGCCTGAATAGTAGGTGTAGTTGGCGCCTCCGGCCAAATCGAATACCATTCTTCCTGCAGCATCCGGTGGAGGGCAACAATCACCTGCAGCATTCCACCATGGATTCATGTGGGCTTCCGGCTTGTCATTTTCCGACATAAAATACCACAAACGTCCATCGGGTTCAGGCCCGCCGTCGAAAACCCAGGTTTTACTTTCCAGGTTTTCGCCAATCAGTTTGTAATAAGCATCAGGCAGGGGCTGGTCAAGCTGGGTAATATCCACAGAGATTTCTTTTTCAATAAATTCTGTTGTGCCCGGATCGTTGTTGGGCATGTACGGAGTAGTTACGTGGTAAGTAAAAGTGTGCGTTCCTGTAAATGGGAATATTACTTCAACACGATCGGAACTGGTTTCGTTGATAATGTAATCCCAGTATCCGGTAACTCCTTCGGTATTCATACGAAGCGATAGTCCGTTTCCTCCTGAAGTTGATTGTACAACTTCGAGCTCAATGTTTTCAGGGTCGAAACTATTCGCCAGCATGTCTCTGTCCTCGATCGGATCGCAGGAAGAAAACATCAAAACAATGGCCATTAGAAAAGTGGCAGCTATATTTTTTAATTTCATCTTTTTCAATTTTTTAGTTTTCAAATTTATTACCATCCCGGATTTTGCTCGTAAACACCGTTTGATAAACGAATTTCCGACTCAGGAATTGGCACAAGTCCTTTGGTTTCGCTACGATATGAAATCTGATAAGGAGCATCAACTCCTGAGTTGTTTACCGTAATCTGGTTGCTATAGAAGTTGTTGCTTGTTTGAACATCGCCCCAGCGTACCAGGTCGAACCAACGCAATCCTTCAAAAGCAAGCTCGTGCAAGCGCTCGGTTTTAAGTGCAGCCAGCGAATAGCTAATCGGCTCTAATCCGGCGCGTTCGCGAACCTGGTTCATGCCATCGGCAGTTTCGGTTAATTCAGAATGCATCAATAGCACATCGGCAAATCTCAGGTAATAGAAATCCTGAGCGGCCCACAACTGCATCGGATCACCGTGCGACATATCGTAGAGGTAAAAGAACATACCTTTAACTCCTTCAGGACCATCGTGCTGTAAGGTGGTGTATTTTTTGTTTACCAAACCGGTATTATGGTCGCCTTTTCCAATGTTCCAACCTGAAAGTCCCATGTTTGGATCTTTTGTGTTTAGATTCAAAACTGAACCTTCTTTTCTGGGATCATCGTTTGACCATTGCTCGTAGAAACCTGTGTGAATAGTTCCCCATCCCCATCCTTGTCCGAATGGAACCATTGAGTGGTCGCGAATACCAAAGAATAGAGGAACACGGTTGTTAAACTTTTGTCCGGTTCCACCATCGAAATCCCAGTTACCCAAGCCATAACGCAGGGCAAACATTACTTCGTAGTTGCCGGTTCCTACTGGTGAATCCGGACCATCTTGTCCTACCCATGCCAAAGGAACTGCAGGGTCGGCACCGTCGGGATTTTCGGCCCATGGTAATACCGGGTCGGTTGCTTCAGGATTATAGGTGCGGGCACTTTCGTTTACATACGAGTAAGGCCACAAATTACGGAAATCACTTGCTAAGCGGAATCCGCTGTTGTCAATAACATCTTCTATATGTGTAACAACTTCTGCTTTTGAAATGCTTCCACCTTCAGGCAAAGGCAAAACATCGGTAGCCTGGCCTTCAACGTTGGTCATATAACCGGTGTAGTACAAGTAAGCACGTGCGATATAACTTTTAGCTACCCAAATGTTGGCGTGGCCATAGTCTTTAACTGAAGCTGCTTGGGCGCTAATACGTGGCAGTGTTTCGGCTGCTGTTTTAAAGTCGGAAGCAATAAATGCCCATGTATCAGATAAGGATGCACGTGGTGCTTTTCGATCTGATTCGGAAGTGGCAATTAAAGGCATTCCTCCGAAGAATCGTGCAGCGCGGTACATTAAGAAACCACGCATAAAATAGGCTTCTCCCAATGTATTATTCTTAAAAACTTCTGCTTCATCAGCGGTGTCAAAATAGGCTGAGAAATCGCCGTCGGTTACGGCTTCGATAATTGCATTTGCTCTACTTACGCCGTTGTAGGTTTCCACCCACAAATCGCGGTATGTATCTTCTGACGGATCCTGGAACTGATCGACATTTTTAGCCGAAACGTCATCGGGGCCACCACCACCCAGCATTACATCGCTTAACAGGTTGGCTGCAATGTGTTCGTTACTGTGGGGACCGTTTACAAACAGTGCATTGTAAACACCGTTCATGGATTCATTGATATCGGTTGGAGTACGATAAAAACTGTCGAGGTTTTTATTATACAGGTTGTCGGTGTCGAGTAAATCCTGACACGAACTGGCCACGATTATTACTCCAACTGCCATTATATATAATAACTTCTTCATAATATGTTCTTTATTTTTATTCACTAATTCTGTTTTTATAGAATCGTTCATCTGAATTAAAATGTTACGTTAACACCAAACATAACCGTGCGAGGCAGTGGATATAATCCCAAATCAACACCCGAAGCCCATGAGTCTGGTGCGTAACCTACTTCAGGATCCATTCCGTCGTATTTTGTAAATGTATGCAGGTTGTTTACAGATACATAAACACTAGCTGCTTTCATCCACTCAACATCGGTAAGTAGTTTGTCGAATCGGTATCCAAAAGTAAGGTTGTTAATGCGCAGGTAGTCGGCATCGTGCATGTAAATGTCGGAAATTAGCTGCGTATTAGCTGTAGTGGCATAGGTTAATCGAGGAATACGGTTTGAAGTTCCTTCTCCGTGCCAGCGATCAAAAATCTGAGTGGTATAGTTCTGGTTCAACTGGTCGGCAAACGAACGGTACGATTGCATAACCTGAAGACCAAATTTACCCGACAAAGTGGTGTTTACATAAAAACCTTTGTACTCGGCATTTAACTGGATACCCATCTCAAAATCAGGAGTTGGTTTTCCCAGCATTACTTTATCGTTGTCGTTGATAATTCCGTCTCCGTTTTGATCTACAAAGCGAACATCTCCCGGTTGACGAGGTGTATCGGGTTCTGCTTCAATAACGATTGGTGTTCCGTCGGCAGTGGTATAAGCATCAACCTCGTCCTGGTTTTGCATTAAACCGTCGGTTTCGAAACCATAGAAAAATCCGATTGGCTGGCCTACTTCTACGCGCGAAATATACGATGTTCCTTGCGAAAGTACATGTCCTGATCCGGTAATAATTCCCTCGGCATTAGCCAGTTTTGTTACTTCGTTTTTATTGTAAGCACCGGTTAAAGTAGCTCCGTATTTAAAGTCTGAAATTCTATCGTTCCACGACACTACAAATTCAAAACCGGTATTTTCAATATCTCCACCATTAATAAATGGAGCACCGGCACCAAATGTTCCTAAAATAGGAGCAACAACCAGCCAGTCTTTTGTGGTTTTTTTATACCAGTCGGCAGTAACACCCAATCTTGAATCGAGCCAGCGAGTGTCAACTCCAAAGTTTAATTGTTCTGATGTTTCCCAGGTTACATCGGGGTTTGGTACGTTTGCAGGAATTGCTGCCTGTTGTGGTACGTCTTTGTTGGGGCCGAAATAATAGCCCTGATCTTTGTAAGCGATATTTGAACTGTAGATGAAATTATCGATGTTCTGGTTACCATTTTGTCCCCAGCTGGCACGCAATTTACCGTAGTTCAGCAATGTGAAATCACTCAGGAAATCTTCTTCGCTAAAGTTCCAACCTGCCGAAACTGATGGGAAATAGCCCCAGCGGTTTCCTTTGGCAAAGTTTGACGAACCGTCAGCACGCATGGTAAAGTCGGCCATGTATTTCTCTTTGTAGTTGTACGACATACGGCCCATGTACGACATTAAACCACCACCTTGTGCAGCGTAGTCGGCACCCCAGGTACCAATATCGCTAACCACCTGAGGGTTATTGGTGTTGTCGAGGTAAGCATGTTCTGCATCGCCAAAAAGTGTATTGTTTTTGCTGCCACCAACATTTAGGTTCAATTCGTTTTTCAACATCTCGGTACCTACCAGTGCTGAAAGTTTATGATCGTCGTTGATGCTAAAATCGTACGCAACTGTATTGGTCCAGGTGAAGTTTACACCACGGTACATATCCATTTGCGTGCCATCGGTAGTATTTTGGTATTGTGTGGCAAACTTGTATGTTTCGCTGTACGAGCGGCTGTGCCCAAACCAAGCATCCATACCAAACGATGAGCGGAAAATTAAATTATCAATAGGTTCCAGTTCGCCATATACGTTGCCTACAAAGGTGTTTCCTTTGCTCCAGTTGTTGTTGTGACGGTAGTACATTTGTGCAATCGGGTTATGGTCGCCCATTGCAATACCCTCCAGAGTTGGCGAGTAACCACTTGTCCAGTGGTTAATGTTTTCGTTATCCCAGTAAAGTGGAGATAGTGGCGATTTTACCAGTGCATTGTGCAGGTCGTTCCAGTAAATATTTCCGGTAGCCACCGAACGGTTTTCGGTATTGGTGTAGGTAAAGTTTTCGCCCACACTCAATAGTTTTTTATTGTTGGCTCTTCTTTTTAAAATAAAGTTGGTGTTCAGTCGGGCAGTCATACGCTTGTAGCCTGCATCAGTAATTTCTCCACCAAGCAAACCTGTTTGATCGAAATACGAAAAACCAGCGGAGTACGTAATGTCGTCGGAAGCACCTGTAATATTAAGAGAGTGACTTTGTACAGGAGCATTATCCTGCGTCATCTCGTCAATCCAGTTCGTGCCTTCCCAGCCGCTCTGCAGTTTATCCCAAACGTACTGGCCATACTGGGTTCCTAATCCACCCGGAAAGCTGTTGTTTAAATAGGTATTTCCGTTAACAATTTTATCTTGCCAGTCGAATAATGGCGAACCATCATTTGCGCGGGCTTCATCCATAATGTACATGTATTCCTGTGCATTTAATGCCGGAAGTTTTTTGTAAATGTTTTGTACACCGTAGTAGCCGTCGTAAGTAATTACCGGTTCGGCACCTGCTGTACCCTTTTTGGTAGTAACAAGAATAACGCCGTTTGCAGCCCTCGATCCGTAAATGGCAGCCGATGCTGCATCTTTAAGTACATCAATCGACTCAATGTCGGACGGACTCAGGTAATCGATATTTCCAACCGACACACCGTCAACGATATACAGTGGCGAAGCATTGCCAATTGTACCGGCACCCCTGATGGTTACTTTTGTTCCTGCTCCAGGAGCACCGTTGTTGCGGGTAATATTTACTCCCGATGCCATTCCCTGTAAAGCTTCCATAGCATTCGAGGTATTTAACTCGGCCAGTTGCTCGCCTTTAACATTGGCGTTAGCGCCGGTTACCAAAGCTTTTTTCTGAACACCGTAACCAACAACTACTACTTCGTCAACATTAAACAAATCGGCTTCAAGCTGAACGTTGATTTGCGTTCTTCCTTCAACATTAATGGTTTGAGGTTTCATGCCAATGTAGGAAAATACAAGTACAGCATCGGGTGGTACTGCTAGTTGGTAATTTCCATCAAAATCGGTAACTGTTCCGTTTGTTGTCCCTTCAAGAGTAATTGTAACCCCAGGTAGAGGTTGATTATCATCTGCGGAAGTTACAACACCTTTTAGCGCAATTTCCTGGGCAAAAGCACCCACGGAAAAAAATGCGACCAAAAGTAACATGAGAATTTTTCTCATCATTCGTTTTTCTTTCATAGATCTGAATTTGATTATTATTAATTGTAAAATGTTACGCACTTGTGAAAGGTGCGTGTTTGTTTCAACGTATTTTGAATTAAAATTAGGAGTACTCCTAAGTGAAAGGATGTAGCAGCTCTTAACTTCATATTTGTTTTATAATTTAGTTAAACCTAGAATTTTATACCTGATTGTGGTTTTTCAACTCTAGCAGCAACAAATATGGACTTAATGTGTACTGCTTAGCAAGAAAATTACCCCCACAATAATTCATCAAAGGTATTTTAGTGGTACATCAAAAATACATCAGATAAAATACTGAGTGCAGAAAATGAGGATGATACAATCTGATAACATTGATTTAAACTACCTCATGATAAAATATGATGTACAACATAGTGAGGTTATAAATTCAATAGGAATGTTGATAGGTTTGTCTCGCGGGATAGATTGAGTTTTTTACGAAGGCGATAACGGCTGATTTCTACTCCACGATCAGAAATATTTAACAAGGTTGCAATTTCTTTGGTTGACATGTTCATTCGGATGTAAGCACAAAGACGCAGATCTTTTGGCGACAAGTGGGGGAATTTGTCTTTCAGGCGCTCAAAAAAATCGGCATGTACTTCTTCAAAATAACTCTCGAATATTTGATTCTGATTTTGATTGTCGATTTCCTTATCGATACGTTTTTTAAGTATCGCCATTTTTGATTTAACAGCCCCATCAGAAGTTTCATGGGAAACCCTTTTAAGCTCCTCGTTAATTTTCATCAGGAACTTATTTTTATTTACAATGCTAAGTGTTTGGTTCGCCAGCTCTTTATCAAGCGAAAGTTTCTGGGCCTCTAACTTTTCGTTTTTCAAGCGAATAATCTCTTTTTCGGCGATCAACGATTGATCCTTAAATTCTTTTTCTCTTTTACGCAGCGCCTTTTCGTGTTTGTTGCGTTCTTTTTGTTTCGATTTTTCGAAGCGGCGGTTGATAAACCAGGCCAGAATGAGCACGAATATAAATACGATGAAAATATATATGTAAACAGCTGTTTTTGAGCGGTGCCATGGAGGCGTGATGATAAATGAAAATTGGGCTTCGTTGCTTTCAATACCAAAACTGTTTCGGGCTTTTACCCTAAAAATATAGTCGTTTTCCGGAAGGTTGGTTAAATCCCGGTAGTTATCGTTCGACCACGGTGACCATGAATCGGAGTAATTATCGATAAAGTAACTAAATTCCAACTGTTCGGGATTCTGATAAAAAGGCGCTGAAAATTTAAAACGAAAGGCATTTTTCTGATATGGAAATTTGATGGGTTCAAGACCTTCTTCTTTCGGGTACACAACTGTGTCGATGTTGGGCACATCAACCTGCGTTATAAAACATTTAAACGGCTGGTTATACGACGTAACAATTCGCGACGAATAATCTGCAAAACCATTCTCGGTAGCAAAAAATACATTGTTCAAATCAAACACATATAAAAACTCCCATTCGCGCACCAGCTTGTTGCGTAGTTGCTGGAACGGTGTTGTAATTTTAGTGTAGCTGGTATCGTCGTTTTTATGAAGCACCCCTACTTCGTTTTCGGCAATGTACCAGTAGTTTCCCCGAATATCTTTTTCAACATATTTCAAGCGGTTTTTTGGGGCAAACAGATTGATTAAATATTTATTTTTTTCAAACCTATCGGTTTCGCCATTATAGAGGTATAAGCCATCAACTGTTGAAATGTGCCATGTGTTGTCGAACTTCAACAGTATATTCATCAAATCGAGAGGAAGTCCTTCGTTTCTGCCATACAGTTTAACATCAGTTGCCGAATCGCGTTGGGCATTTAATGTAACACGGAAAACACCTTTGGCTCCGTGGCTCACCCAAATATTTCCATCTTTGTCTTCCGACAGGAAACGGCTCGACTCGCTAAATCCCTTTGTTTTAGTTTGAAACTTCCATTGATTGTTTTCGAAATGAAACAATACCAGGCCATTAAAAGTACCACCGATGGCGTAATCCGGTTGATCTTTTAGTTGGATAAACGTCCATAGCCCGGGCTCATCGCTAATTTGGCGTGCTTCTCGTTCGTTTATGGCAAATGTACCCAAATTGTGTCCGCACAATAATTGTCCGTTTAGTACTTTTAAACTCCAAACCTGTCCCTCTGTCCCGGGAATCATTTTGAAAACTTCAGTGTTGTCCTGGCCTACGGCAGAGAACTTTTTGGTAAAGAGTCCCTGGTTGGTGCCGAGGTAAAGCAGGTTGTTATGTATTACAGCACAGTAGCCGGTACCAATGTTCTCGGAACGTGAGGTGTAACTGATTGGCGAGTTCAATTCGATGTAGTCGATGCCATTATCGAGCCCGAGCCATAAATTCCCCGACCGATCGTTGCAAAGGCTTAAAATTGTATTGTTTTGTAGTCCGTTATTGAGGTTTAAACGTTGAATGATTTCGCCATCGGAATTGGCAATAATCAGTCCGTTTAATATAGTGCCGATAGCCAGGTGGTTGCCGTCGAGTTTGATGCCGCAATACAAAACATCGTTTTCGGTTTGAGTATTGGCCGGAACATCCCATTTTTTCAGTTCACCATTTTTGTATTCAAACCAGCCTGACTGGGCAGTTCCAATGAGCAAATGATTTTCGAAAAAGCTAACTATCGATTGTATTTCATGATCTTTTAACTCATCGGCCCAGGGCACTTTATTTACAAATCCGTTAATGTATTCGTATAAGCCAACTCCGGGTTCGTGAAAAAAGAGTCGGTTATTGATATAAAACGAATAGTAAAATGCCTTTTGTGGTTTAATAATGTCAATTTCATCGTCGTTGTAAATAAACAGATATTGATACGATTGAAATACAATGCCGTACTGTGTATCGTATATTTTCCAGATCACATCTGTTTCCGGAATATCTTCAGGCAGCTTATCGAGTAAACTTTTAAATACCGGGCCTTCGGGTGAATTGGGATCGAAAATTCCAAAGTCCTCATCTAATCCGATATAAATAATGCCGTCCTCATCAATACAAACCGATCGTACATTTGAAGTGAAAGAATCATTGTATAAATTCCAGTTCAGCCCGTCGAAACGAAGTAAACCAAGGTTATTGGCGAAATACATAAATCCATCCGGATCTTGTGCAATACCCCAGTTTTGTGTGCCAGCACGGTATTCTGCTTTTGGATAACTCAGGATATTGGGAACACCGAATCTTTTCACCTGCGAAAAAGCAAGTGTTGGGACAACGAGAAGCAATATGAGTAAAATCTTTTTCAAAGTCAGGTCTGTTGGTGGAATATTACCTTATAATATGTTTCTAAAATACAATATTAATATCAACTGTTGAAATTTGGCTAAAAATCTAATCTTTGTGCCGGCGTTTTAATTTTTGTATACCAAAAGATGCTGAGATTTTTAGGTAAAAGTGAACGAAAAGAAATGCTGGTTGTATTAATAAATAGATTTGAAAGATAAGAAAATGGATAAATATAAAAATCTGCGCTACCGGTTGATGGAATCTGAAACATGGCCGCTGAAGTATATGTTTAAGTTTATTATTCCCAATGAAGAAGGGAAAGTTGATCAGGTAAAAGCTTTACTGCCAACAGAAGGTGAAGTAACATTTAAACATACTGATAACCTGAAACACGTATCGGTTACTTGTGTAGCCTTAATGGAATCGGCCGACCAAATTATAGTGATAACCGAAAAGGCAGATAAGATTGAGGGAGTGATTGTGCTGTAATGGGCATTCGAAATAATCCGGGAAATTCTAGAATGACAAAGGAACGAAGAATTAGAACGATTTAGAAAATGAGATGAAAAATGTTTATTTTGTGCATGTTTAGAAAACAGAATAGCCATTTATGAAATTTAGATTGTTTATTTGCCTCGTAATCTTGTATCCCGGTGTTGTTTTCGGGCAATCGGGTCTTGATTCACTTCTGAACAGGTTAGATGCAGCAATCGAAAATCATACGGTTTATCAACAGCAGAAAGAAGAACGTATTCAGGCGCTGAAAAATCAATTGCTTACAATTTCCCCCAATACCATGGAGGAGTACAGGTTAAACGCAGAACTGTACGATGAATACCGACCCTATATTTGCGATTCGGCGATCCACTACAAAAACCGGAACATTGATGTTGCCAAACACCTGAATAATATCGCTTTTTTGTACGAAAGCGAGCTTAGCCTGGCTTTACTGATGGCCTCAACCGGAATGTATCTTGAGGCTGTTGATCTAATTTCTTCAATTGAAAGGGTGAAAGTTCCCGATAATTTACTGAGTGAATATTACAATACTTACCGACATGTTTACTCTGAATTAGCATTTTACACGCAAAACAAAAAGGGAGCTGAGCGCTACTGGCAGATATCAAATAGTTACACCGATTCGTTATACAATGTACTTTCATCAACAAACGATTTGTATTATGCCTTGCAAGAAGAAAGCTTCAGGAACGCCGGAAAGATACAGGAAGCGCTTAGCGTAAATGATACGATATTGCGAAGCAGTTCGATGGGTACCCGCGAGTTTGCAATTGCCAGTTATAACCGTTCGCTAACCTATCGGAAAGTGAACGATATGGATGGCTTAAAGTATTACCTGGCACAGTCGGCTTTGTCCGATATTCTGTCTGCAACAAAAGACCATGCCTCGTTGTGGATGCTGGCAGAAATCCTGTTTCAGGAAAATGATATGGAACGTGCCTACAATTATATCCGGTTTTCGTGGAGCGAAACGGTATTTTACAATGCACGTTTGCGCAGTTTACAAAGTGCCGGAATATTGTCGTTAATTGACCGAACCTACCAGGCAACAGTTGAAAAGAAAAACAGGCAACTAAAAAATTACCTTCTGCTTTCAAGTATTTTGGGGTTGTTGCTTACTATAGCACTTGTTTATATTTATAGCCAGATGAGGCGTTTATCCGAAACGCGTAAATATTTGCAAAAGGCCAATTCTAGTTTGCAAAGTCTGAATACCGAGCTTCAAAAAGTAAATGATCAGCTGCAAATCGTAAATGTCGATCTCTCGGAATCGAACCATATTAAAGAAGTTTACATCGCTCATTTTATAAAACTTTGCTCAACCTATATTGATAAAATGGATGGTTTCCGACGCCTGGTAAACAAAAAAATTACCAACGGCCAGGTTGCCGAGTTGCATGCGCTTACCCGTTCGCAAGAAATGATGGATGACGAAACAGAAGAACTGTACCGGAATTTTGATAAGGCATTTTTGCGCATTTTTCCCCATTTTGTTAATAAGGTTAACGAGTTGCTGCTGGACGAAGAAAAGTTTGAACTAAAAGAAGAAGAGCTGCTAAATACCGAGTTGCGAATTTTGGCATTAATCCGGTTGGGAATTAGTAACAGCTCGCAAATTGCCGATTTTTTACGATACTCGGTTAATACCATTTATAACTACCGGGCGAAAACAAAAAACCGGGCAAAATCCCGCAACGATTTCGAAGAAATGATTACGCAAATTCGATAATTGCAGGTGGAATTAATACTGTCTCGTCAGGTGTTAATGTCAAAAATACAATCTTTAATTTGCAAGATTTTTTCATTGATCTTTACTAAATCTTTTTCCCCCGTATTCCACTTTTATTTTTTTGCACCTTATTGTTAATCGTCTGTTTGTTAGCAAAATATGTGTTTTTTGTATTTCATTTAATCCACTTTTCTATCCCCTTAAAAAATAGCAGCCTACTCAATCCGTAAATTTGTTATTGAGAAAACAGATAAGCGTTAAATAACTAGAACTTCAGCTGTAAATTCATCTTTCGAGCGATAGTTTTAATTAGAAAGACTACGTCTATTTCCTGTGGTCGGGGAATAAAATCTGTTTAAATAAATATTTAACTAATCAATTTTTTTTATGAGGACAAAACTCTTAAAATTTAAAATTCCTCTCTTCTTTTTGGTGTTGTTATTGGGATTTAATCTCTCAGTGCAGGCACAAAACGCGATTGACATCAGAGGAGTGGTAAGCGATGCATCAGGCGATCCCTTACCAGGTGTAAACATTGTAATTAAAGGCACATTACAGGGAACACTTACCGATCCGGATGGTAATTACAAGATTACCGTTCCCGGAAACGATGCTGTTCTTGTATTTTCGTTTATCGGATACAATTCGCAGGAAATTACCGTGGGTAACCAACGCGCGATAAATGTATCGCTAAAGGAAGACTTAAAGCAGCTGGATGAAGTAGTGGTAATCGGTTATGGATCGGTTGCCCGAAAAGATGTTACCACAGCGGTTTCCACCGTTTCAACCAAAGAGATCGACGAACGTCCGATTGTTTCGGCAGCACAGGTCATTCAGGGAAAAGCGGCCGGTGTTAACGTTTACCAGCCCAACGGAGCTCCCGGTGGCGAAATGGTAATTCGCGTGCGCGGTACCACTTCGTTTAACGGAAGCAACAATCCTTTGTATGTGGTTGACGGCGTTCCGGTTGATAACCTCAACTTCCTTTCGCCAATGGATATTGCCAGCATGCAAATCCTGAAAGATGCTTCATCAGCAGCTATTTACGGTTCGAGAGCAGCAAACGGAGTAATTCTTATTACTACCAAGCAGGCCAGTGGCGAAGCAAAAATTTCGTTAAACACGCAGTTCGGGGTAAGCCATGTGGCCAATCAAATTGAGTCGTTAAATGCCGCGCAATATAAAGAGCTGATGGACGAAATTCGTCCGGGAGCCATTCCTGAAGGTACTACTGATCAAACCGATTGGTTCGACGAAGTTTACGGAACAGGTATCACGCAAAACTATCAACTTCAGATTTCGGATGGTAACGATAAAACACGTTACTTTATTTCCGGAGGTTACCTGAATGAAAAAGGGGTGCTTAGTTCTGCATTTTTCCGCAGATACAACCTGCGCAGTAACCTCGAAAGCCAGGTACGCAGCTGGTTGAATATCGGGTTAAACCTGTCGTATTCTGATAATACACGTAACGGGGTAACTACCGGTGCCGGATCAAACCGTGGTGGGGTGGTGCTGTCGGTTGTAAACTTACCAACGGCTTCAAATATTATCGATCCGGAAACCGGATTGTATAACCGTACTTTCTTTGGGCAAAATATTGTTAACCCGATTGAATCGATCGAAAACGGTAAAAACAATAAGAATAACGAAAACCGCCTGATTGCTTCAGGTAGTTCAACCATTACTTTCTTACCTGAATTAACCTTGAAATCGTCGTTCACGTTAGATCGTCGTAACGGCAAAAATACCGGGTTTAATCCTCCGGTACATGGTTCCGACAGAGATGACTGGGGAAATGCCTGGGACACCAGAAGCACCAACACGTTGCTGGTTTTCGATAATGTAATGACTTTTAAGAAGACTTTTGCCGATAAACACAATTTTGAAGCAATGGCCGGTACTTCATGGACCGATTCTCAGTGGTCGCAAAGCTATGTTAATGGCTCGCATTTTAAAGATGATAATATCCATACTTTAAACGCAGCAAATAAAATTGCATGGGACAATACCGGTAGCGGTGCTTCGGCATGGGGAATTATGTCGGTTTTCGGACGTTTGTCTTATAATTACGAAAGCAAATACCTTTTTACATTCAATATTCGTGAAGACGGTTCTTCAAAACTACATCCCGATTATCGCTGGGGAACATTCCCTTCATTCTCGTTAGCATGGCGCATGTCGTCGGAAGAATTTATGCAGGGATTAACCTGGCTCGACGATCTGAAGATCAGAGGTGGCTGGGGACAAACCGGTAACCAGTCGGGAGTTGGCGACTATGCTTATCTGCAACGTTACAACATCACACGTCAGGCCTGGTTTGAAACAGGAAAGGAAGATGCCTTGCCTCTTATTACACAGGCTAACCTTCGTACATCGGATCTTACTTGGGAAACCACTTCGCAGGTTAACCTTGGTTTGGATGCAACGCTGTTTGCCGACCGTGTAACGATTGCTATGGATTATTATTCGAAACACACCGAGGATATGTTAATGTATGTTTCGTTACCGGCAGGTGCTGCAGCAGCAAGTAATATTGTACGTAACGAAGGCGAAATGATGAACCGCGGTGTTGAATTCTCGGTAAGCTCACGCAACTTTACAGGGGCTTTTACCTGGAGTACCGACTTTAATATTTCGCATAACACAAACGAGTTGAAAAGCCTGGAATTACAGCAGATTTATTATGATGCTGAAACAACTGATGCCTTTCACCAAATTCGTGTTGTACGTAACGAACCCGGACGTGCGTTGGGTGGATTTTACGGTTATATAAGTGATGGAGTTGATCCGGAAACCGGAGAACTGATGTACCGCGATACAAATGAAGATGGTAAAATTACGGCGTCGGACAGAACTTATATCGGCGACCCGAACCCGGCCTTTACTTTTGGTTTAACCAACACGTTTTCGTACAAAGGTTTTAGCCTGAATGTGTTTCTGCAGGGATCGGTTGGAAACGACATCTTTAATGCATCGAAAGGCGATGTGATGGGAATGTACGATTTGAAAAACCAATCGAGAGAAGTGCTCGAACGTTGGCGTACTCCCGGACAAATCACTGATGTTCCAAAAGCCGGTTTTGTTATGCAGCCATCAAGCTATTTTATTGAAGACGGCAGTTACCTGCGTGTAAAAGATATTACTTTCTCGTACAACTTCAATGGCGGAATTTTAAACAAACTGGGAGTTTCGCGTTTGCAACCTTATGTTACCGCAACCAACTTGTTAACACTTACCGACTACAGCGGAATGGATCCTGAAGTAAACCAATGGGGAAACAGTGGTGCTGTTCAGGGTATCGACTGGGGAACCTACCCACACAGTAAGACTTTTGTTTTTGGGTTGAATGTTGAATTTTAAATCAAATGAAAATGAAGACAAGACATATATTATCCATTCTTATCCTATCGCTGTTGGCAGCTTGCTCGCTGGATTATGATCCGTTAGATACCTATTCGGATGTAACTGAAGGAGTAAGCCAGGACAGCGTTCAGGTGGTATTTGAAGATAAAGCCGACGTACTGGCACACAGGCAAACACTATTGAATTTGTACAAAAACGGGCAGGAACACTGGTACCTCGATATGTTGTTGCTGGCCGAGTCGCACTCGGATAATGCCTACTCAGGTTCGCCAAGTGCTGAAACTACACCCTTTGAGGTAAACTCGATTGAAGGATCGAATACCAATCTGAGAAGAGATTGGAACAGCCACATGGGAAACATTGCTCAGGCCAACCGACTGATTAGTAATATTGACGTTGTAAGCGATCCGGCATTAACAGATGCTGAAAAACTTCAGTATAAAGCCGAGGCAAAAATATTAAGGGCGATGATCTATTTTGACATGGTTCGCATTTGGGGAAATGTTCCTTTGGTAACAACAGTTGCCGGCGACATTACTTCAGAAACCATTGAGGATGTTTACCCGGCTTATTTCCCTCCGCAAACGGATGCTCTTACTATTTATCAGCAAATTGAGGCCGACCTTTTGGAAGGTTTGCAATATGCACCTGCTAACGATCCGCAGGATAAAACGCAGTTCTCAAAATCGGTTGCCCGTGCTTTACTGGCTAAAGTTTATGCCGAAAAACCGTTGCGCGATTACGACAAAGTAATTCAATATGCCGATGAACTGGCTGCCGATGGTTTTGGACTGGTTGACGATTTCAGCGATTTGTTTGGAGTAATACTAACTGACCCGAACGCGCCACCCTCGCAGGATAACAAGGCAATTGATGCCAAAGCCCGTAATACAAAAGAGACCATTTTTGAAGCCCAATATTTCCCTGGAAATACCAACTGGGCAACCTGGATGTATGGCCGTCCGCTTAACGACTGGACCTTCTATTTCACCTGGGCGAAATGGATCACACCATCGCGCGATTTGATAAAAGCGTTTACCAGCGAAGTGGGCGATAAACGCTACGCCGAAACTGTTGTTTTTTACAATTGTGGCTGGAATATTTATTACCCGGCTGATAATTATGCTTTTATGTACAAATGCCGCAGTGCATACAACAGCACTATTAAAATGCGTTATGCCGATATACTGTTGCTGAAAGCTGAGGCGTTGATTGGAAAAGGAGATTACAGTGGCGCCGCTCAGATTATCAATCAAACCCGCCAACGTGCAGGCTTGAGCAATCTGCCTGCATCAGCGTCGGCCGGCGAGGATGCAATTACTGAGGCTTATTTGAAAGAACGCCGCCTTGAACTGGCAATGGAAGGCCAGCGCTGGTTCGACCTCGTGCGTTTAGAAAAAGTTGAGGAAGTAATGAATGCCGTTTATGACAAGGATGAAGGACGTCCGGCACAGGTTTATCCGTTTACAAGCCTGTCGTATATCCTCCCTGTTCCGCAGGATATTATCGATCAGAACCCGAATCTTGTTCAAAATCCTGGTTATTAATAGTTAATAGGAAAACATTTAAAAGAGATTAAAATGAATTCGATATATAAATTTTTTATTCTATCCGGGGTAATTGCACTGTTGTTTGCATCGTGCGAAGACGAATACGGCCCCCGAAAAGAATCTACGCCTTTTATTGAGGCGGCGGCGGTTAGCCCTTCCAGCTTTACATTTGGCGACTCAATTACCTTGTCGGCACGAATTACCGATCCGGCTACTATGCTTACTTCGCTGGCTTACGAGCTGGTGTCGGAAGGACGAACTGTAGTAAGTGGCGAAATTCCATTAGCCGGCGACGATTATTCGCTTGAACAAGCGATTTATGTTCCCTTATTAGCCGATCAGGCCGATAATTCAGCGGTTCAGCTAAAGTTGGAGGCACGGAATGTGCTCAAAGGTTCGGTAAGTACTGAAATTACAGAACTTACAGGAAACCGCCCTGTTTACAACCAGCTGTACCTGGTTGCCGACAATGGCAGCGTGGTTACTCTAGAGGCATCAGGCAACAACCAGTTTGTGGGTAACGAATTAACGCTGGAAACATCGGTGAATTACAAAATTGCTGAAAAGCTCAATTCCGATAATACCATCGATTATAGTGGCGATGTTTATGGTAATGTAAATGGAAAATTGGCCATGATCGACCAAAGCGGCGAGTGGGCTTTTGTTTATACACCCGATGCCGATTACACAAAATCGTTCGTTTTCGACAACTTTGCTTTTACCGCGGCAACAACCGGAAGCCAGTTGGGTGATGATGATTTGGCGCTTTCGGCATTTGGCAACGAGGATGTGAACGGCGAATCTTTCCGCACACTTACCCGCACGTTGGAACAAGGAAAAACCTACACCGTGTTTGGGCAGTTGGGCGACGCTGTTACTATTTACAATCCCGATTTCTTCGAGCGCACTGCCGACAGCCGTGTAACTTTCCTTGGAGAAACAGGTGAATACACCATTTACTACAATCCGGTTCGTAAAAACATTTTTGTGGGCGTTGAAAATCCGTCTTATCCGCAATACCTGCTGGCTTGTGGTTACGGCCTGGGCTATCCAACAAACGTAAGCACCGATGAAATTGGCGCTGTTTATCCGGGGCACACCCGCGTTCACACGAGCTGGGGCTTTGGAAATGTGCTGAATTACGTGTTGTTACGGCAAATCGGCGATGGCATTTACCAGGGAACATTCTTCACCCCTGGTGATCACGATCATTATGCCGGATTCAAACCTTTTGAAAATACCGATTGGGCAAATGAGAAAAAGGCCGGTCAGTTCACGTTTACCGGTGAGCAAATCATTTCGGGCGATAACGACTGGACCATCCCGAATGGGGAGAATGATCCGGTTGTTGAATCGGCCAACTATCGTTTTACCATCAACCTAAACGATAATACGGTAAACATTGAAAAAGTAACGCTTTAATACAATGAGGAAATTATTCGATATAAAATTTATTTTGCTGATAACGCTGCTTTGTAGTGGTTTTGTGGCCTGTAGCGATGATAATAACGGTGACATTGAAGAACCTGTGCAACCCGAACCGGAAACAGGAGATGTTACGCTTTACATTACAACGAATACGAGGTCGCACGATTTTGCAACAAAAGCAGTTGACTTTAGCGATAAAAGCAATATGTCGCCAACTACCATTAACCTGGAGCCGGAAACGCGCTACCAGACAATGGATGGTTTTGGAGCGGCAATTACGGGCTCAACCTGTTATAACCTGTTACAAATGACAGAGGATAACCGGGAGAAGTTCCTGAAAGAAACCTTCTCTCCAACAGAGGGAATGGGCTACAGTTACGTTCGTATTTCCATTGGTTGTTCCGACTTTTCGCTCAGCGAATACACCTGTTGCGATACCGAGGGAATCGAAAACTTCGGCCTTACTTCGGAAGAAACCGATTACGTGATTCCGATTTTGCAGGAAATTCAGAAAATTAATCCTGATCTTAAAATTCTGGGATCGCCATGGACCTGCCCACGCTGGATGAAAGTGAATAATCTAACTGATTTACAACCTTTCAACTCGTGGACAAGCGGTCAGTTAAATCCGGCGTATTATGCCGATTATGCCACGTATTTTGTAAAGTGGATTCAGGTTTTAAAGGAATACGGAATCGATATTTACTCGGTAACGCCGCAAAACGAACCACTTAACAGAGGTAATTCAGCGTCGTTGTTTATGGGCTGGGAAGAACAACTTGGTTTTGTGAAAAACAACCTGGTGCCTGCTTTTAAAGCCGCATCATTAAACACAAAAATTTATTTGTTCGACCACAATTATAACTACGATAACATGGGCGATCAGAATGATTACCCGGTTAAAATTTACGATGCAGGAATTGATGACGAACTTGTGGCCGGTGCCGCTTATCACAATTACGGTGGAAACAAGGATGAATTGCTCGATATACATGCAAAATACCCTGAAAGAGGATTGATTTTCACTGAAACATCTATCGGTACATGGAACAACGGCCGGAACCTGGAAACCCGCTTAATTGAAGATATGCGCGAGGTGGCACTGGGAACCGTAAATAACTGGTGTAAAGGAGTAATTGTTTGGAACCTAATGCTCGACAGCGAAAGGGGACCCAATCGCGACGGCGGATGTCAAACGTGTTACGGTGCAGTGGATATCGACAGAGCGAACTATTCATCGATTACACGCAATTCGCACTATTACATTATCGGCCACTTGTCGTCGGTAGTTAAGCCTGGTGCAGTGCGCATCGGTACTTCGGGTTTTTCTGATGCCGGATTTTACTACTCGGCATTCGAAAACACCGACGGAACTTATGCCGTGGTATTATTGAACAGTAATTCGGCTTCAAAAATGATAACACTCGACGATGGCACCAATCACTTCAGTTACGAAGTGCCGGGCAAATCTGTTATTTCATACCAATGGAAAAAATAAAATCTAACACAATGAAGAACTTAAAATATTTCATATTAAGCATTTTGGGTTTGGCTGTTTTGTCGTGTTCCGACGATATCAGCGAAATCGAACCGGCGGGAAATCCCGTGATGGAAATTGAGAACCAATTCGCCGATGTGCATTTTGGCGATGTGCTTCCGTTTACTGTTTCGGTTAGCGACGAAATTCCACTATCAACACTAGCTGCCATTCTTTATTTTGGCGAAGAAGAAGTGGAAAGAACAACAATTCGCACGAAAGAAAACGGTGAATATTCAGGAACAATTGAAATTCCTTTCGAGAAAGATATTCCTGACGGAACAGCTACACTGGAATTTGTTTTACTGAATACTACGCTGAACAGCAACACGCAAAGTTTTGATGTGCCAATTACGCGTGCACAGTATCCTTACCTGATTTTGGTAACCGGAAATGCATCTTACCCAATGTTGCCAACCGGCGAAGCAAATGAGTATGCAGCTACAGAAGCATTCCCGTCAACCGATTTGTCGGCCTACATTAAAACGCCGGTGGTTGATGATAAAGGAACCGAGATTGTATTTGGCTGGGAAGCCGGCGCTGTTACAAATGGTGTTTCAACAAATATTCCTTTTGTAAGCCCTGTGGGTGGAACTTACTCGGTAACGTTTAACACCAAAACTTACGAGGCCGGGCCGTTCTTCGAAATTCTGCTCAACGGAGAAAACATGAATATGGTTGATAAAAACAATTATCAGCTTGATGTTGAGCTGACACAAGGGCAGGAGGTAAGTATTGAAGGGCTTGGAAATATTGCCGACTGGTGGATTGATTCAGATTATTTAACCACTCAGGAAGCCGGGCTTTATACTTTTGTTCCTATCACTGGAAAATACCGTATCACAGCGAATCTGGAATTGAACTATTTCAGAATTGAGGCCCTGGACGGTAACTCACCAGCTGTATTAAATGCCGATGGAACCGGAGCGATTTGGGTGATTGGCGATAATGTGGGTAAACCATCGTTGGCCGATAAAACTGTGGGCTGGAATACTGACAATGCGTTGTGTATGGCTCCAATTGGCGACAAAAAATATCAGATGACTGTAGTTGGCGGTACAAATATCAGTACCGACGGAATCAACTTTAAATTCTTCCACCAAAAAGGTTGGGGAGGAGAATTTGGAGGAGACGCCATTTCAACATCAAGTGATATTGTATTTATTGGTGATGGTACAAATGGACGCGACAGTGGTAACCTTGGATTAGTTGATGGAGTTACGCTGGAAGACGGAGCGACTTATGTATTTACTGTTGATCTTTCGGCAGGAAACGACCAGGCGGTTTTAACAGTTACAAAAGAATAAGAGAGAAAAGGTAGATATAAAAGGTTGTGGGCTTCCTGTATTGGGAGGTCTCACAGCCTTTTTTATTAGAGTTTTTTTTTGACATTTCGAACAATTATGTTGGGCGAAGAAAAGAAGAGAATCATGAAGAATATTTTGAAAACGGTGGTTGGTGTTTTTGCCGTATCGGGTTTATTTTTTGCCGGATGCACAAACAGTGACGTGAATAGGGGAGTGGAGCAACCACCAGTAGTAGTAAATCCCGAAAAAGTAAGTGTGTATGTAACTGCAAAAGATACCGATCTTCGCCTGGATGCAATTGGCGAATTCGACTTGCAAACTGCCAGCCAGCCACTGGAAACACAGCCGTTTGTTCTCATCGATCCGGCAAAACAGTTTCAAACCATTGTAGGTATAGGAGCTGCTTTAACCGATGCTTCGGCCGAAACATTTTATAAAATGCCGAAAGCTGTTCAGCAGGAAATTCTTACTGCATTTTTCGATTCAGAAAAAGGAATCGGCTATAACTTTTCGCGCACCAATATTGCCAGCTGCGATTTTTCAAGCGCATCGTATAACTATGTTGAGGAGAACGATTCGTTGCTTTCTACTTTTAGTGTTCAGCACGACGAGCAATACCGCATTCCATTTATAAAAGAAGCGATTGAAGCGGCAGGTGGGGAGTTAAAAATGTTTGTTAGCCCGTGGAGTCCTCCGGCCTGGATGAAAAGCAATAATAACGTTTTGCGCGGAGGGAAACTGCTGGAACAGTTTAAGCCTGCATGGGCAAAGTATTACGTGAAGTTTATTGAAGAATATGAAAAGCGCGACATTCCGGTTTGGGGGCTTTCGGTGCAAAACGAACCCATGGCTGTTCAGCGCTGGGAATCGTGCGTATATACTGCCGATGAGGAACGCGATTTTATAAGGAAATACCTTGGGCCAACATTGCATAACAGTGGAATGAGCGATAAAAAACTGATTGCCTGGGACCACAACCGAGACCAGATTTACCAGCGTGCCACCACCATTTTAAGCGATCCGGAAGCGGCAAAATATGTTTGGGGAATTGGCTTTCACTGGTACGAACCCTGGACCGGTGGAGATATGCAGTTTGAAAACACAAAACTGGTAAACGATGCTTTTCCCGATACAAAACTTATTTTTACGGAAGGTTGTGTTGAAGCATTTGATATTAACCGGGTAAGCGACTGGGCTTTGGGCGAACGTTATGGCTACTCGATGCTGAATGATTTTAACAGCGGTACTGTGGCGTGGACCGACTGGAACATTTTGCTGGACGAAACCGGCGGCCCAAACCACGTTGGTAATTTGTGCTTTGCGCCTATACACGCCAATACACAAACAGGCGAGCTAATTTATACCAACAGCTACTACTACATCGGGCATTTTTCGAAGTTTGTAAAAGAGGGTGCCAAAAGAATTGCAACATCATCGAGCCGCACCGATTTGCAGGCCACAGCTTTTGTTAATCCCGATGGTTCAATCGCAGTTGTGGTACTAAACCGGTCTGAAGAAAAATTTAATTACCAGTTGATGGTGAATGGCAAATCAACCGGTCTGGAAAGTTTACCGCATTCGATAATGACGATTATTTTATAAAGCCAGTTTTTTCATAAAGAAAGTGGCAAAACAAAAGCGCTTAGGTTATTATTCCGGGCGCTTTTGTCGTTTTTAAATACATAACTCTGCGTTTTTGTTGCACCCTTACAATCATCGAATTATTCACACAGGTTTTTAATCTACCAAAGCCAGCGACATGGTGTTGTAGCCCCAAAAGCAGTTCCTTCCTTCTACTGAGCTATGTGGTGGTCAGTCTGATTGGTTTTCATCTGGTATTTTTATTCAAGAAAAAAGGGGAGTAAAAACCTTCGGGTTACTATTCTCAGTTTTAAAAAACAAGCTAAAGAAATTAATCGTTTTTCAGTTTTGTTGACACAAACGCATAATTCCTTTTTGAATATCCGTAAATACTCATAATTTGATTTATTTCATTATCTTTAAGGTAGTTAAAACGATATAGATGAACCTATTTACTTTCACAGCACATT
>NZ_FOHT01000031.1:0-66844 GCF_900111425.1 Draconibacterium orientale
ATTAGTACGATTTGAAACAAATGCGACACATTGGAAAGCACTGAATTTACTTGCATTTACCGTGATTTTACTACGTAAACTTTAAACAACTTCATAATCACAATTTCTAATATTTTGAAGAAAGAACTATGAATCGTATTTGTAATTTATTCAATATAAAATACCCCGTCATTCAAGGGGGAATGGTTTGGTGTTCGGGATGGAAACTGGCTTCGGCAGTTAGTAACAGTGGTGGACTGGGGCTGCTTGGTGCCGGATCGATGCACCCCGGAACTTTGGAGGAGCACATTGTGAAAACAAAAGCTGCCACCGATAAGCCATTTGGGGTGAACGTGCCTTTACTGTACCCCGAAACTGAGCGGATTATGAATATTATTGCCGCACACGAAGTGCCGGTGGTTTTTACCTCGGCCGGTAGTCCTAAAAAATGGACCGGCTGGTTAAAAGACAAAGGGATTACTGTGGCACATGTGGTGTCGAGCTCTTTTTTTGCCGGCAAATGCGAGGCCGCCGGTGTTGATGCGATTGTTGCCGAAGGTTTTGAAGCCGGTGGCCACAACGGACGCGAAGAAACCACAACGATGACTTTGATTCCATCGGTACGAAAAGCCACCAACTTACCCTTGCTGGCTGCCGGAGGAATAGGATCGGGAGAGGCCATGCTGGCCGCAATGGTTTTAGGTGCTGATGGGGTGCAGATAGGATCGGCATTTGCTGTGGCCGAAGAATCGTCGGCGCACCCTGCGTTTAAACAATTGGTTACCGAGTTAGGCGAAGGCGGTACAAAACTGGCGCTAAAAAAACTGGCTCCAACGCGGTTGGTAAAGAACAGCTTTTTTAATCAGGTTGACGAAGCCGAAAAAGCCGGGCAATCACCTGAAGCAATGGCCGAATTACTTGGTCGTGGCCGCGCCAAAAAGGGAATGTTCGAAGGCGATCTCGACGAAGGCGAACTGGAAATTGGCCAGGTTTCGGTACAGCTAAATCAGATTAAGCCTGTTGCCGAAATAATGAATGATATTATTAATGCATACGAAGCTGCTCAAAAAGCTGCAGGGCAGGGGCGCTTTGCGTTTTAGCCGGAGAGCATTGGGAGGATGAGCCCGTGGGCGCTGAGACGGTAAGCACTGAGAGGGTGAGACTGAAGGAGATTGTAAAACTGTTAAATTGCAAACTGTTCTTCTCGATGACGTTTTTTCTTTCTCTCTGTGCAACTCTGTGCCTGCTTTGTGGTAAGAAAAGATTGATAGAGATTGATATAAGATTGAAGCAGATTGCAAAGTTGTAAAATAGCAAACAGCAACTGCGACTGATAACTGCGACAGAGAACTGCGACTGCTACTTTTCCTCTCTGTGCAACTCCGTGACTTCTCAGTGCAACTCTGTGGTAGAAATAATTGCAAAACTGATAAATTGCAAACTGTTCTTCTCGATGACGTTTTTTCTTTCTCTCTGTGCAACTCTGTGCCTGCTTTGTGGTAAGAAAAGATTGATAGAGATTGATATAAGATTGAAGCAGATTGCAAAGTTGTAAAATAGCAAACAGCAACTGCGACTGATAACTGCGACAGAGAACTGCGACTGCTACTTTTCCTCTCTGTGCAACTCCGTGACTTCTCAGTGCAACTCTGTGGTAGAAATAATTGCAAAACTGATAAATTGCAAACTGTTCTTCTCGATGACGTTTTTTCTTTCTCTTTGTGGAACTTTGTGCCTGCTTTGTGGTAAGAAAAGATTGATATAAGATTGAAGGAGATTGCAAAGTTGTAAAATAGCAAACAGCAACTGCGACAGAGAACTGCGACTGCTACTTTTCCTCTCTGTGCAACTCCGTGACTTCTCAGTGCAACTCTGTGGTAGAAATAATTGCAAAACTGATAAATTGCAAACTGCGACAGAGAACTGCGACTGCTACTTTCCCTCTCTGTGCAACTCCGTGACTTCTCAGTGCAACTCTGTGGTAAAAAGAATTGCAAAACTGATAAATTGTAAAATTGCAAACTGAGAACTGAAGAACTGCGACTTTTTACCGAATCTTCAATCCATAAAGTATTGAAAAATTAATTTCGTGAATAATGACGGTTGTTTTTTAAATTTTGAAGCATTCTACCCCTAAAAACTTTCACTTAGCGCATAATTCGTATATTTGGTCTGCTTAAAAGTAATGGGTGAAACGAGTCCGGAAAATTGGCGAGTTACATCTTGTTCCATAAAATATAAGCACTTTTAATAAAAATGAAACGGATAGCAATTCAAGGAATAGCCGGCTCTTTTCACGAGGATGCGGCCCGACGATATTTTGATGAAGATATTGAGGTGGTTGAATGTAAGACATTTACTACCGTATGCGATAAGATTGACAATGACGAGGTGGATTATGCGGTTATGGCCATTGAAAATTCCATTGCCGGTAGTTTGTTAAACAATTACCAGTTGATTCGCGATTATCATTTGCGTATTATTGGCGAAATCTACATTCATATTCAAATGAATTTGCTGGTGAATGATGGTGTGAAACCGGAAGATATTAAAGATATTCACTCGCATCCCATTGCTTTGCGGCAGTGTATGGAGTACATCGAACACAATTATCCGAATGCGCAGTTACACGAAAAACTCGATACGGCAGCGTCATCAAAATTAGTATCGGATAAAAACCTAAAAGATGCCGCGTCGATAGCCAATCTGCGGTCGGCCGAATTGTATGGTTTGAATGTGCTGGATACCGGAATTGAAACCAACAAGAAGAACTACACCCGCTTTTGGGTTCTGTCGAAACATGGTAACCCAACCGAAGGAAGCAACAAAGCATCGGTGTGTTTTGAAGTGGGGCACTTTTACGGATCCCTGGCAGCGGTGTTAAATACCTTTGCCAAAAATGAAATCAACCTCACCAAAATTCAGTCGGTACCAAAAATTGGTAAGCCCAATGAATACATGTTCCATGTTGACATCGAATGGGAAAAACCTGATAACTACGATCGCGCTATTCACCAGGTACTGAAATGTGCATCGAGCCTGTCGATTTTAGGCGAATATCAAAAAGGAAACCTGCATAATGAATAAAACTAAAACAATACGATATGAGTAAAATAGCAATTTTTTACGGTCCCGAAGGTGGATCAGTAAACCGCGTGGCAGACAAAATAAAAGAACTAATTGGCGAAGATAAAGTGGAGATGGTAGCCGTTAAAAATGCTTCGGCTGCCGACCTGGAGAAATACGATAAGATAATTTTTGGTCTTTCAACGGTTGGAAAAGATACCTGGGATTCGAGTTTCTCAAGCAACGACTGGGGAAAATTCTTGCCAGAAATTTCAAAGGTGGACTACAGCAATAAAACAGTAGCTGTTTTTGGATTGGGCGATCATGTTACCTATGCACATGCTTTTGTTGACCATATCGGGTTACTGGGAAAAGAGCTGATGAAAAACGATGCCGTTCTAGTTGGTCCGGTTGATACCGAAGGTTATGAGTTTGAAGAATCGGACGCTGTGGTTGACGGAAAATTTATCGGGCTACCGCTCGACGAAGATTTTGAGCCGGAGATGACCGACGAACGTGTAACTGCCTGGGTGGAACAAATTAAACCTGATTTCGGATTCTAAAGACCTTGATTACAGAGACTGGCGGACTGTGAGTTGATGAGACATTGAGCCTGAAAACTGCGATTGTGACTTTTCGCTTTGTGCAACTCTGTGATTTCTCTGCGGCGCTCTGTGGTAAAGGCTGAACGCTGAACTCGAAACCTTGAAATTTAAAGTATGAACAATTCACCTCTCAACAAAAAACTTGTTGAAGAAAAGATAGCGCAATTGCGCATCCCCAATATTGGCAAAGCATCCATTCGCGAAATTGTTGCCCTGGTAAACCTGGTGGAAGAAGCCAGCGATTTTAAATACGTGCGCATGGAAATGGGTGTGCCCGGTTTGCCACCGGCAAAAGTTGGTGTTGAAGCCGAAAAAGAGGCACTCGATCGTGGTGTATCGGCCATTTATCCAATGGTTGACGGAATAAAACCACTGAAGGAAGAATCGTCGAAATTCATTAAAAACTTTTTGAATGTAGATGTGGCACCCGCAGGCTGTATTCCAACTACCGGATCGATGCAGGGAACTTACGCTGCGTTTATGGCGGCCGGAAACTGCGATAAAAAGAAAGATACCGTTTTGTTTATCGATCCCGGATTTCCGGTGCAGAAACAACAAATGATGGTGCTGGGCCAGAAATACGAAACTTTTGATGTATTTAATTACCGCGGCGAAAAGTTGAAGGAAAAACTGGAATCGTTTCTTGCAAAAGGAAACATTAATTCCATTGTATATTCCAATCCAAACAACCCGGCCTGGATTTGCTTTAACGATGAGGAATTACAGATTATTGGCGAGCTGGCCAACAAATACGATGTGATTGTAATGGAAGACCTGGCTTATTTCGGTATGGATTTCCGCACCGATTTCTCGAAGCCGGGAGAAGCGCCATATCCGCCGTCGGTAGCTCATTACACCGATAATTATGTGCTGTTTATAAGCAGTTCGAAAATATTTTCTTATGCCGGTCAGCGCATTGGCATAATGGCCATTTCCGATAAATTGTTTAGCCGCGATTATCCCGACCTGCAGGAGCGTTTTAAAGGAACAACCTTTGGCGCAACCATTACCCTGCGTTTGTTGTATTCGCTTTCGTCGGGTACCAGCCATTCGGCACAGTGGGCACTGGCGGCCATGTTTAAAGCGGCCAACGATGGCGAGTTCAATTTTGTGGATGGCGTAAAAGCCTATGGCGAACGTGCCAAAGAGATGAAACGCCTGTTCCTTGAAAATGGTTTCAAGGTGGTTTACGAAAACGATTTGGGCGTACCCATTGCCGACGGTTTTTATTTCACAATCGGTTATCCGGGGATGACAGGAAACGAGCTGGTTGCCAATTTACTTTTCTACGGAATTAGTGCCATTGCACTCGATAATACCGGTAGCGACGAAGAAGGTATTCGCGCTTGTGTTTCGTTTGTGTTGCCCCATCAGTTTGGCGATCTGGAAGAGCGCCTGAAATTGTTTAACGAGAATTTTTCAAAATAAACTTTTGTCATTCGGAACGCGGGAAGCGAGAGAGAAATCTGTTTTGAAATAGATTTCTCTCCGTTTCTCTTCGAAATGACGGATGAAGATTAGAGCGAAATGGATAGACAAAAGATAATATCGCGATTTGAGCATACCCTGAGCCTGATTGATACTTTCGATTTGAAGAACGAGCCGGTGGTGCTAAAAAAGGGCGAATTATTTATTGACTACGGCGAAAAGAATAAAAAACTGGGCATTCTGCTCGATGGTTTGCTTTTTGCTTCCTATCTGTCCGACAGTGGTACCGAGTGGGTTTCACGCTTTTTCTTTCCTCCCAACAACTTTATTGTAAGTAATCATCGTGGTTTTGTGCTGGGCAAAGATTCGTCCGAGGCCATTCGTGCCTACGAAGATTCGCGCCTGATTTTTATCGAAAAGGACGAGTTTAAAGCTTTGCTCGATGAGAACCATAAGTTTGAACGTACGGTGCGTATTCTTGCCGAAGAAAGTTACATCCAGGCGATGGATCGGATACACTCTTTCCAGTCGCTGAATGCTGAACAACGCATTCGCAAATTTTTTGTAGAATACCCTGAGTTGGCACAGAAATTACAGCGCCAGCACATTGCATCGTATCTTGGAATTCACCGAAACATATTAACCCGGATTCTGTATAAATTGTAGATCTTTATTTGCCTGCTGTTGTATTTATAACCGGAAAAGGCTTTGTGGCTTCGCCCGTGTACAAGGTAAGGTGTGGGAACGGAATTTCGATTCCTTCTGCATCAAAACGGGCTTTTATTTCCTGGAAAACAGAGTTTTTTACCTTCAGGTAGTTTTGCTTCTCGAACCATATTCCCACCAAAATATCGATGCCACTGGCACCAAACGCTTTAAACGTAATCAGTGGTTCAGGCTCGTCTAAACTTAGCGGATTGGCTTTTACCACTTCTTCCAGCACGGTTTTTACTCTTGCCAGGTCTTCTTTATAGGCCACGCTAACAATAATATCGAGGCGTCGGATAGGGAAGCGCGTAACATTTATCAGCTCGGTAGAAATAATGGTCTGATTTGGAATTCGCAAAAGCTGGTTATCAAAAGTTCGTATTTTAATCGACAACAGATCGATGCTAAAAACAACTCCTGCTTTATCGCCAACTTTAATCACATCGCCAATCTCGAACGACTTTTCGCCAACCAGGAAAAATCCGCTAACAATGTTACCAATACTGGTTTGCGAGGCTACACCTATAACCAGTCCGATAACACCTGCAGCACCAAAAAACGGGGCCAGGTTAATCTTTAGCTGGGCAATAACAATAAATGCCAGCAACAGAAAACCGGAGTAGTACACCAGGCGTTGGATAATCATTTTTCGTTGCTGCGACAGGGATTTTGGCAGCAGCCTTTTTACCATAAATGCCACCAGGTAAATAACAGCAATACCAACCACCAAAATGATCAGTGCCCACATCAATCTTTCCAGATTTTCAGCATTAAAATATTTCGAGAAGTCAAATTCCATTATTCTGAGCGATAAATGTTTTTAATAAAATGAAAGTTAATTTTTAGCATGCTTTTGCCTTCGGGGTTTCGTGGTTTGGCAACTATTTCCTGGTTTTCGCCATGCAAAATTTTCGAGAAACCATAACTTACTGAGCTCAGGTAATCTTTTCCCCGGTATTCGAGTTTTACCTGGCTGGTAATAAGGTGATCGTTAAACTTTACCAAGTGCATTTGATCTACACGAATAATAAGCCGTTCGATCTCGAGAGCTGCATTGTCGTTGTTGAAAATGCTTATGGGGCAAATGGCAAATCGCTCATCTGCTTCAATTGTTTTTAAATCGAGGTAGTGATCTGATTCCAGCGCAAATGCTGGTTCGCCATTTACTGTTTCTCCAAACCAGGTGTTCGAAATTTGGTGCAAGGGAAATTCTGTCAGCAGGTTTTCATCTTGTTTTTTACTGGCGTACACCTGAAGAACAAGAGGGATCTTTACAAAAAAAGTTAAACGTTGCCGGGGTGAAATGATTATTCGGCTGCTTTTAAAAACCATTGGTTTTACTGGCAGTGCAGGAGTCAGTATCAGTTTGTTCGATTTCCCGGAGTGGTAATAAGTTCCGTTAACAATTTCGTCGATATTAATCTCCTGTCCGGCGTTTACTCCGTCAAACGATTTTAGGTACCAGCCTTCTTCGTTGCGCTTAATCCCCAGCGTAAAACTGCTGTAGTCGATTAAGGCACTTTCGCCCGGATTCAGTTGCTTTTTACCGTATATAGATAATTTTCCCATAGTCAGATTTTGATAACTAAAATTACCAATTTTTTAGTCCGAAAAGTCATGTGTTGAAAAAAATCCGGCAATACCGGATTGATTTCTACAGCGCTTATTTTAATATAACTGGTAAGTTTGATTTTTGTTGGAGAATGCCAAACGTATTAATCGGAATAATCTGGATTATACAATTCTTCGGCCAAAAGGTGTAAGCGCCAACGATGCCATTTTAAAGTGTTGTTTTGCCCACGGAATACCGATAATTGTGATACCCAGTAGAAGACCAAAAAGTACGTGGGTTAGCATGATCCAGATTCCGCCGATGAATAACCAGAGAATATTCATGATGGTTGAAAGACAGCCGGGAGCATAATTCATGTATTCAATTTTTTGCCCGAAAGGCCAGAGTGCGAGTATGCCCAATTTAAAGGATTGAATACCAAAAGGGATTCCCACAATTGTTATACAAAGTGCGATGCCTGCCAACATGTACTCCAAAAAAATGGCGAAACCGCCGAATAGTAACCAAATTAAGTTTCCTAAGATTTTCATTCGTTTCTTGTATTTGTGTTAAAAACATAACGAAATTACTTATTTCATCGGTTTTTCTGTCGCCAGAAAAGGTAAAACGCCGATAATTACAGACGAGCGTTAACTATTCAGCATTGAAAAGGCAGTATTGTTTCTGCGGTAAACAAATACTTTTTAATTTTAAGCTTTTGAACAGAATGCAAAATTATGATTGAGCAGAAAGAAATAACGCTTCCCGCATTTCGGCGCGGATACCATTTAATTACCCGTTTAATTGAAGAGCAATTACCGGATTTGCCAGAGAAAGGATTGCTGCATATTTTGGTTAAACATACATCGGCCGGAATTACTTTGAACGAAAATGCCGACCCCACTGTGCGCACTGACTTTGAGAATTTTATCAATAAAATGATTCCGGAGAACGATCCGGTTTATGTGCATACTTACGAGGGAGCAGATGATATGCCTGGGCACCTGAAATCGTCGGTTATTGGTGCGGAAGTAACCATACCAATTACCCGCCATCGCTTAAATTTAGGCACCTGGCAGGGCATATATTTTTGCGAATTTCGCGATTACGGCGGATCAAGACGTGTCGTGCTGACCGTTTATAGTTGACAGCATTTTCCATTACAATTGATGGTGTTTTATTTCCACTTTTATTATAATTTTACTTTAGAATTAATTTTATGATATATGAAAATTTCTGTTGATAACTATTCTGAAGAAGAATTACAGGAAGAGGGAGTTTTTGAATGGCCGGTTCGTAAACTCGGGGAGGAAAAAATGGACTGGTATTACGAGGAAACGGAGTTGTGTTATATTCTGGAGGGAGAAGCGGTAATAACAACCGAGTTTGAGGCAACAACAGTGCGGGCAGGTGATTTTGTCACCTTTCCGAAAGGTCTTGAGTGCGTTTGGGACGTTGAGGACGAAATTGAGATGCACTATTCCTGCGAATAATCATTTCTGTTTTTAAAATATTTTATAAAGTTTGTATTAGAACTAACTATTGAATTAGATCTCATGCGAAAAATTTTATTTTTGGTAGTGGCAATCGTTATGTCACTTGGTGCAAACGCTCAGGAAATCGGTAAAGAAACTCAGAAACGGATGCAGTGGTTTGGCGATGCCAAACTGGGCATTTTTATTCACTGGGGCATTTATTCGGTAAACGGCATTGATGAAAGCTGGTCGTTTTTTAACGACTACATTTCGTATGACGATTACATGAATCAACTGGCCGGATTTACTGCCGAAAAATATAATCCGGAAGAGTGGGCGGAATTGATTGCCGGTAGTGGTGCCAAATACGCTGTTCTAACTTCGAAGCACCACGATGGAGTGGCACTTTGGGATACCAAATGCAACGATTTAAATGTGGTTGACAAAACACCGGCCGGTAAAGATTTGGTGGCGCCTTTTGTAAAAGAACTTCGTAAAAACGATTTAAAAGTTGGATTGTACTACTCGTTGCTCGACTGGTCGCATCCTGATTATCCGAATAAAACCCGTAAAATAAAACGTTACGAAAATGACTCGCTTCGCTGGGCCAATTTTGTCGATTTTAACTTGTGCCAGTTGGAAGAGTTGTCGAAACAATTTAAACCCGATTTGTATTGGTTTGACGGCGACTGGGAGCAATCGGCAGAAAAATGGAAAGCAAAAGAGTTGAGCGAGTCGCTACGGAAATGGAATAAAGACGTGATTCTAAACAGCCGCATTCAGGGCTATGGCGATTATGCCACACCCGAGCAGGGACTGCCGGTAACACAGCCTGATGCTCCGTATTGGGAGTTGTGTATGACCATGAACGATAGCTGGGGATATCAGCATAACGACCACAATTATAAAACGCCTAACCAGGTAATTCGCATTCTGGTTGATTGTATCAACAAAGGAGGAAATTTACTGCTGGATATTGGCCCGAAAGCAGATGGCTCAATTTCTGACGAACAGGTTGAAATTTTAAAAGAACTGGGCCGCTGGACCAACAAACATGCTGAAGCCATTTACGGAACACAGGCCGGAATTCCATACGAACATTATTACGGCCCCACTGCACTGAACAAAACCGGGGATATTCTTTATTTATTTGTGCCACACAAACCAAATGGTTCGCTGGTGCTGAAGGGAATTAAAAATAAGATTAACCGGATGTGGGTGGTCGGTAACGGTACCAAGTTAAACTGGGATGTAAAAATGAAGCAATACTGGAGCGCTGTTCCGGGTATTGTTTATATTGATGTTCCGGAAAAGGTATTGGACGAACAGGTTACAGTAATTGCAGTTCTGTTGGACGGAAAAGTTGATCTTTACCGCGAGCAGGGACAAGTGATTGAGAGTAATTAGTGTTGAATGATTATTGAAGAAGTTGGAAGCAACCGAAAATTTATATATTTAAACAGTTTTAAACTTTAGTTTATGAAAACCCAAGAACAGTTAAGTAATGTAATTTTAGCTTTCGTGTTTACCTTGCTTCTTTCGGCGTGCCAGAAGAACCATAATGAGGAGCAAGCTGACTATAACGGAATCTGGGAAATTTATTTCAATATTCCGACGAACACAGGTTATTCAAGTCTGCGATACGAAATAGAGTTGAACAATTCGACCTACTCGGAAAGCTTTCTGGATTATTATTCTGCATCTAACGAATATATTTATAATGTTTGGGAAGGAGAAGTGATAAAAACCGGAAACAAACTTCAATTTGAAGTAACCAGTATGAAAACGTACAATTACGACCCGATTGAAAAAGAAGTGCTTGAGCTGATTTCGGAAACCGTACCCACCGAACCTCACATTGATAGGTCTTTAACGTTAAGTTGGGAAACCGTATTATACACAATGAATAATGGCAACCTTGAAATTCGGGCAGACTGGAACGAAGATGGTGATTACGAGGATACGGACGAAATAATGATTTATATGCCTGTGGATTAATAACTGTAAAAGAATAGGCTAACATACTTTTTCCAATTCACCGGTGAGCAAATACCATAAATAGCCATTTACTTTTGAAAAACCGGTGCTCTGTAAAACTTTGGCATATTCTTTTACCTGATACAGGTATTTGTCTTGTCGTTCGCCGGTTTTGTAATCCACAACAATTGCTTCGTCGCCCGAGAACATTATCCGGTCGGGGCGCAGCAATTTGTCCGAAGTTAGCAGATCGCGTTCGTTAAGCACTTCATAGCTACCATCAAACCACTTTTTAACTTCCGGTAACTGAAGGTTGTTTTGTATGCTTGTTTGAATTTCATCAAACTCTTCTTTTGATACTTTGCCATCGTGCAGCGCTTGTAAACAAGCCGCATTGGCATCGTCGGCCAATACAATTTCAGATAGTATATCGTGAATGATTTTCCCGGTATTTTTTACCGAGTGCTGTTGTTCGTTTTCCATTAAAAAATCCTCGCCATTCAATCGTAAACTTATCTTATCCGAAATGTCGTTAAAGTTGTAATGTTTGATCAGAATGGCTTTCTGATCGTTGTCATCTTTTGGCTGCAGGTCGATTCTGCCAAATTCAAAACGATCCTGTTCTTCGTTAAAACAATCGGCAAATTCCTCCTGCTTGCTCTGGTTTGCCAATGCTTTGTGCAATAAATAATGAATGGGTTTGCCCGAGCCTGAATTATTTTTGCTCTCTTTTGGCATAGGGCAGTTGGCGATAAGTACCGACGCGGCACGTGTAAAGGCTACATAAACCAGGTTCAGCGAATCAATGTAATAATTCATTTTTTCCTCGAAATACATGGGCGCAAATTCCGATGTTTCCATGTGTTTACCGGCCTGAATGGGTAGTAACGGAAATTTATTGAACGGCTCAGATTGTGGCTTGCACCAAAGCAGCGGTGCCGTGTTTCCGCTCCAGCTGGTTTTCCAGTCGAGATAGGGGAGCAACACAGCTTTAAACTCCAGCCCTTTTGATTTGTGCACGGTCATCAGGCGAATGGAACTTACTTCTTCGTTTACATTTACCGATGTGTTGCTTCCTTTTTCATTCCACCAGTACAGCAGGTTCGACAAATCGTTGGATAAGGATATTTTTAACTCGCCGGCTTTATCGATCAGAGTTTGCAGAAACGGCAATTCCGACTCGAAATTAAACAAGCCAAAAAGTGAACAAATATGTGTGATGGTTTCATCCAATGAAGTCAGTAAAACCTTACGTTTTACCTGATCCAGTTTGCCGGCTAATTCAGCCTTAAATTCTTCGTCAAAACCGGGTTGAAGGTGCCAATTGCTATAATCGTTAAAATCAAGCAAACTTTGTCCGTTGTTTGAATGAACCGGTATGCCCATGCTTTTTAAGCCGGATTTTAGCCAGCTCTGCCACAGGTGCAGCAGGGTGGCTTGTGTAATTTTATTTTCCGGATCGATCAACAATTCGATGGTACTTATCACAACCAAAACGGCTTTCGAGGCATGTAAAAACAACGATTCGTTTGACAGTACCGAAAGGTTATACTTTTTATTCTCCGGGAGCTTGGCAGCCGCTAAAAAGGCTTCGATAATGGGGCCGCCTTCTTTGTTCTTGCGAATTAAAATGGCAATGTCACGGGCTTTAATTCCCTGATCCTGCAAGTATTTTAACTGCTCAACCAATTGTTCGGTAGCTGTTTCCTGAAAGTCATCTTCCGGCAGAAAATTGATTTGTGTGAAACCTGTTGCTTCATCATTTGTTTTGCCGGCTTCCTGTTGGTACGACGAGTATATATGATCGAACTTTTGAATGTAGGCCTCCCGGTTTTCAAGCGAACCGATCAGGTAATCTGCAAAAGCTGTTTTTAGCTCACCAAAAATAGCGTTGTTAAAAGCGATGATATTTTTATCGCTTCGCCAGTTTTTTTCAAGAGTAAAGTCCTGTTTTTGTTCCGGCGAAAACTGAGCATCCAGCTGCTCGGCCAAAATGCTCCAGTCGCTGTTGCGCCAGCGGTAAATCGACTGTTTTACATCGCCCACAATAAGGTTGGCATTTCCTTCGGCCAGCGAGTTTTCAAGCAGCGGACGGAAGTTTTTCCATTGCAAACCCGAGGTGTCCTGAAACTCATCGAGCATAAAATATTTGTAGTAATTACCGATTTTTTCGTACACAAAAGGCGAATCGCTTTGCCCGATAATTTTGCTCAGCAAAAGGTTGGAGTCGGAAAGTTGCAAGGCGCCTTTTTCCTGTTGAATTTTTTGAATTTCTACTTTTAGATCGGTTAAAATTCCGAGCATGCGAAGCTGACTGAGAGCGGCAAGAGCGGTGTTGTATCGTGTCCAGTTTGTATCGTAATATTGTACAATATCAATTAACATTGGCTGCAGACGGGTTTCGGCAGCTGACAGAATTTCATCGCGACGTTTGCTGCTTTTCGAACTCCATTTTTCAATATCTTCAGCACAATTGCGCACTGTTTGTGTGAAGTTGGGAAGAAGGCCATTGGCGAGCTTAACAAAAAAGCTGCCGATACTTCTGCTTGCACCGCCTGAAAAATCTGCCGGTCCAAGATTTAGTGCTTCCATGGCAGCCACTGTATTTTCACCTTTTGACTTTAGCGTGCTTTCAAAATGTCTTTTTATCTGGCGCAACTCTTTACCAAATTCATTCAGGTTTTCGCGGTTATAAACCGATTCGCCTTCATCGGGAAAAAACACCTGGAACGATTCTTTAAACAACTCTCTTCCCAGGTTTTTTATATCGTCGTCGATGCGCTGGCTGCGGTTGGCTTCAATTTTTTCTCTACTGAATTCGCGCAACCATTTCAATAGGTTTTTATCGTCATTTATGCGGGTTAGCAACCGGTCGGAAGCTTCCTGTAAAAGAAGGTCGTTGTCGAGTTCTACCGTGAAATTTGGCGAAATACCCAGCTCGCGGTTAAAGGATTTAATTACTTTCTGCGTAAACGAATCGATCGTATTTATGGAAAAACGATTGTAGTCGTGCAGAATATTTTTAAGCACTTCTTTGGCGCGTTGCCGAATAAATTGCTCGGTGTAATTATTGTCTTTTTGCAGAGGCTCAATGTAGGGCGAGTCTTTCTCAATGGCCAGCAAATGCAGTTGATCGAGAATCCTGCTTTTCATTTCGTTGGTGGCCTTATTGGTAAAAGTAACCGCCAGAATATGTTTGTAATTGTAAGGATTGCTCAGGATGATTTTCAGGTATTCAACAACCAGTTGAAAGGTTTTCCCTGATCCGGCAGAAGCTTTGTAAACGGTAAGCATGAATGTGATCTGAGTTTAAAGTTCAGTTTTTAAAGATAAGATTTTGCGTGGAGGAAGCAAGACTAAAATCCCGGTGGTCCCATTCGGTTTTGCTGAATGCTGATGCTGGTTTCGATCTTAAATTTCTTTGAAACCTTGTATTGCATAAATAGGGTAGAGCCGTAGGCATCAAAATAGTTGGAATTCTGATTGGGAAGCGGTGCCGAATTAATGAGATTAGCCCCGTAACTGTAACCGCCAATTATAAATTTGTCGCCCAGTTCGAATGCAGATGAACTTAGCAGTTCAGCATTGTAATAATAAGGCGAAACAATATCAGATCCGTGAAATGACAAACTGGTATAATTAAATTGAGGGAAAGCGGCCAGTGCCAGGGTGTAGCGGCTTTGGTAAAACTGGTTCATATTAAATGCCGGAAGCTGCAAATCATCCATCAGGTAATTGGCGCCCATACCTCCGTTAATCAGGTTGTAATATTCGATTTGGCGGTGCTGAAAGACTTCGCTCGAATCCACTTCGCCAAAATCCATTTGCAAACCTTGCTGGGCAAATGCCTGCAAACCCAAAAACAGTAGGATTGTAATTAAAACTGATCGCATAGCTTTTATTATATAATGCTATACAAAAGTATCATTTATTACGAGGGCATTTAAAAAAAATGAGCTTAAAAACTGTTAACGCATTATCAGTTCGTGGCGCTGTTTTATCTCGTTGTAAAGTTCGTCGTTGATTTTATACAACGGTAAACGAAGGATATTTTCAATGGTTCCCTGAATATTCATAAGCGCTTTAATACCGCCCGGATTACCTTCGCGAAACAGAAGCTGGAACATTTCAATTAATTCGAAATGTATTTTTCGTGCCCCTGCAAAATCATTGGCCAGTGTCAGATGCATCATTTTACTGATTTTCTCGGGGTAAGCATTTGCTGCCACCGAAATAACCCCTTGTCCGCCAATAGCAGCAATGGTGATTGCCAGCAGGTCGTCGCCCGAAATTACTGAAAAATCATCCGGCGTGTATTTGCCAATTTTAGTTATTTGCGAATGTTGGCCCGAGGCTTCTTTAATGGCCACAAATTTATCCGATGCTTCCGTTAAACGCCCAACAGTGGTTGCCTCCAGGTTTATTCCTGTGCGCGATGGTACATTGTAAAGAATAATTGGCACCGGACTGGCTTTGGCAATTTCAAGGTAGTGGCGATACATTCCTTCCTGCGAAGGTTTGTTGTAAAAAGGTGTTACAACCAAAATTCCGTCGATACCTTCAAAGTTAAAATTGTCGATTTGGTTGCACATGGTGCGGGTGTCGTTACCGCCCATTCCAACAACAACCGGCAAACCATTGGCTTTTTCTTTCACCAGTTCAACCACATGTGCTTTTTCATCAGTGGATAATGTAGCTGTTTCAGCTGTTGTACCCAAGGCAACAAGATAGTCAATGCCACCTTTTACCTGGTTTTCAATTATGGTTTCCAGTGCTTTGTAATCAACCTGATCGTTTGTTGTGAACGGAGTAATTAGCGCTACTCCTGCGCCTTTGAAATATCGACTCATGAATCTGTTCTGTTGTTTAGTTGCGCAAGATAGAAAATTTGTTGTTCGGCTAAAAACATTGCATCCTTATTTTGGTCAAGCTTAATATTCAGATCGAAGTAGGAATTATCGGCTTCAGAACTTCCAATTTTGAATTTAGCATGCGATAATGCTGTGATATAATCGACGGCGTAATTTTTCTCGGCAGCCAGGCATAGCAGCAGATCGAGCTCCATTTCGATAAAGTCATTCACTTTTTCGGGTTTCGGAATTCCCCACCAATTCAGGTCGTTTACTGTTAATGAATTGGCTTCAGCGGCCGGGTTTGAGTCGCTGTCGAATAGGCAGTAATCGCGAAAAATAGCGCCGTGGTGGTTAAAATAATCGCGGAGATATTGTGCCGCCGGTTTCTCCGATGGTTGCCAGATTACTCCTACTTTTGAATGTAAAGCCAGATCTGGAATTACCGGTGTACGTTGCTGTGCTGCTACCATCTTCCGGAGTTTTCGGTAGGCATATTTTTCTTTCCATCCCATAATGCAGTGTCTTATTTTCTTTGCTTCTTTTTTGGATTACAGGTTTTACAAAAATCACCCAGCTTGTCCAGTTCTTCCAGCGACCATTGCATCCACTTTTCAATTTCCGAATCGAGCGTGCCGTTAAACGTGTCGCTTTCTACCTGCGAAAGCAGTTTGGCATGCTCGGCATAAGCTCGCTGATGCAGTTCCGATGGCCCTTTTGTTAGCATCGTTTTACGCTCTTCAAAAAACTTTTCACGCATGTTGCGGGCCTGAATTTCGTACAAATTAAAAATCAGTTGCTGATAGCGCAATAAACGTGCTGTAGCTTCTTCCGTTCCGTCATCCATGTAAGAAGCGTCTTTTTGAAATTTGCACGATACATTTTCATTCATGTTGCGGTTCAGCACCAGGTTCAGTCCACCGGTTTCGTACTCCACCGAAAAACTTCCCGAGGCGGTTTGCATTTGCCCGCTGTTGGGCGCTTTTGCCTGAAAATCGCTTTTTTGAAGTTGATAGTCGGCCGACCACTCAATAATATTTTGAGCATTGGAAGCCACTGATAAAAGGAGTGTTATTGATAAAAGAAGAATTGTTTTTGTCATAGTATAAACAACTTATTTAGCTTCAACTGTAATTTTTTGCGTCATTATTTTCTACAAACTATTCGATCATTTTCAGGAAATCTTCCTCGCTGATCATTGGAATACCCAGCTTCTCCACTTTTTGAAGTTTACTTGGCCCAACATTGCTTCCGGCGAGCATGTAGCTCGTTTTTTTCGAGATGGAGCCCACATTTTTGCCACCATTTTGCTCAATTAATTTTTTTAGCTCGTCGCGCGAATGTTGCTCGAATGTACCCGAAATAACAATGCTTAATCCTTCCAGTTTGTTGGTTTGTCCTTCCAGCTGGTCTTCGCTGATGGAAAACTGAAGTCCGTATTCTTTCAGGTGTTGAATAAACTGCAGGTGTTCCTCGTTCGAGAACCACTCCACAACACTCTCGGCAATGCGGTCGCCAATTTCATCAATTTCAACCAACTGTTCTTTGGTTTGCTGCTGAATATTTTCGATGGTATGCAACTTTTTTACCAGCGTTTTTGCTACTGTTTCGCCAACAAAACGAATTCCCAGCGCAAAAAGTACCCGCTCGAACGGAACTTGTTTTGATGCTTCCAAACCATCGAGAATGCGTTGTGCTGATTTATCGGCCATACGTTCAAGGTTTAGCAGTTGCTCTTTTTGTAGTTGGTAGAGTTGCGTAATGTTTTTTGCCAAACCTTCGTTGTAAAGCAAATCAATGGTTTCCTGACCAATGCCATCAATATCCATGGCTTTCCGGCTGACAAAATGCTCCATTTTACCTTTTATTTGTGGCGGACAGGCATCTTCGTTCGGACAATAATGAGCGGCTTCACCTTCTTTTCGTATCAGTTTTGTTCCGCACTCGGGGCACGATTCGATAAACTGTACCCGCTGAAACATCGGGTGGCGTTTGGCCGGATCAACGCCTGTGATTTTCGGAATGATTTCGCCACCTTTTTCCACAAAAACCGTGTCGTCTATGTGTAAATCCAGGTTGCTGATAATATCGGCATTGTGCAGCGACGCCCGTTTTACAATGGTTCCGGCAATAAGCACCGGTTCGAGATTAGCTACCGGCGTAATGGCTCCTGTGCGGCCTACCTGGTACGAAACCGATTTTAAAATGGTGGCAACGCTTTCGGCTTTAAATTTATAAGCAATGGCCCAGCGTGGCGACTTGGCTGTAACTCCAAGGTTATTTTGCAACTTGCGCGAGTTTACTTTTATTACAATGCCATCGGTAGCAACCGGCAGGTTAAAACGTTCAGAATCCCACTTTTCGATAAATGCGAACACTTCATCAATATTTTTACAAAGCTGAGTATGCTCCGAAATTTTAAAACCCCATTCGCGTGCTTTTTGCAGGCTTTCGTAATGACCGTCTTCCGGCAAATTTTCGCCAAGCACATAATACAGGTAGGCATCCAGTTTTCGGGAGGCTACAATCGACGAGTTTTTCATTTTTAGTGTTCCGGCAGCTGTATTTCGCGGATTGGCCAGCAACGGTTCGCCTGCTTTTTCCAGGGCTGCATTCAGTCTGTTAAACTCGTTGAAAGGCAGTAAAATTTCGCCACGAATCTCAAAACTTTCGGGGTAATCGTTTCCGCGTAATTTTAAAGGTACCGATTGAATGGTGCGTACGTTGTTGGTTACATCGTCGCCTTTAACACCATCGCCGCGGGTGACAGCGCGCACTAATTCGCCATTTTCGTAGGTCAGGCTAATCGATGATCCATCGAATTTCAACTCGCACACGTACTCATAATCGTTGGTGCCAATAATTTTATGAATGCGGTTGTCGAAATCCTTTAGTTCTTCCTGCGAGTAAGCATTCGATAACGACAACATGTTGTACTTGTGCGTTACCTGCTGAAAGTCGGAGCTTAAATCGCTTCCCACGCGCTGCGTTGGCGAGTTGGGGTCGTTAATGTCGTATTGTTTTTCAAGGCGCTCCAGCTCTTTTAATTTCATGTCGAAATCAAAATCGCTGATTGATGGTTGCGCCAAAACGTAGTATTTATAGTTATGTTCGGCCAGTTCGGCCTGCAATTCTTTAATTCGTTGTAGATCCAGTTCGCTGCTCATTCGTGCACTAATTGTAAATGTTTCAAGATGATTTTTCAAAGATAATTCGTTGGACGAAACGAGCATAAATTTTTACACTCCAAATTTCAATTAACCTCTAAATCGCCTAAAAGGGACTTGGTCGTATTCCTCTTTAGGGGGCGGGGGTAAAACAACCCACCGATTAAACAATTTGCACTCGAAATTCTTTATGTAGTAAAAGGAGATACAATTATGGCATTTACACTCGAACCAGGAAAAAAAGCAATCGATTTTAATCTTCAGGCTACCGACGGGAAAAGGTATTCATTGGAAAGTTTTAAGGATTCGAAATATTTAGTGGTGTTTTTTACCTGTAACCACTGCCCCTATGTGATAAACAGCGACGAAGTTACCCGCAGAACGGCTGAACGTTTTAAACCTCTTGGTGTTGAGTTTGTTGGAATTAACTCGAACAGCAAAAATACCTACGAAGAGGATGATTTTGACCACATGGTGGAACGCATGAAGGAGCACCGTTTTCCGTGGAAGTATTTGTACGACGAATCGCAGGAAGTGGCATTGGCCTATGGTGCGCTGCGGACTCCACATTTTTATGTTCTCGATGAAAACCGCGAATTGGTTTACACCGGAAGGGGAGTTGACAGTCCGCGCGATGCATCAAAAATAACGGTAAACGATTTGGCGAATGCGTTGGAAGAACTGACCCGGGGAAAGGCCATTTCAGTTCCGGTAACCAACCCGATTGGGTGCAACGTAAAATGGGAAGGTAAACACAAACACTGGATGCCCGCTGATGCGTGTGATTTGGGTTGGTAGTGTTTCAAGGCAAAAGTTAAAAGTAGAAAGGCAAAAGTTACTAGCGACTAGCCGCGAGTTTTTAGTCGCAGTTGGCAATTTTACAATTGGATTTTACCACAGAGTTGCGCAGAGAAGACGCGGAGTTTCGCAGAGAGAAGGAAGACGCAGACTGCTTAAAATTACAATTTAACAGTTCGGCAATTTAACAATTAAGTTCTGCCACAGAGTTGCACTGAGAAGACGCGGAGTTTCACCGAGAGGAAAAGTCTCATTCACTGTTTGCAATTTTTACAATTTATCAATTCTACAATCCCGGAAAATCTCATTGTCTCAAAGTCTCAGTGCTCCATCTTCATTAATCTCAAAACCAATCTCCATCAATCTAATAATCAATCTTTCTTAAAAGCTTGTTAATAACTCGCTTTTTCATCCCCCATCATTACTTGTATATTTGCAACACTTATGATTGTTTGTATTGCAGAGAAACCAAGTGTTGCCAAAGAAATTGCTCAGGTAATTGGGGCAGGTTCGCGAAAAGATGGTTATTACGAGGGAAACGGTTACCAGGTAACCTGGACCTTTGGTCACTTTTGTACGCTCTGGCCGCCAGAGGATTACGACTCGAAGTGGAAACGCTGGGATTTGCATACACTGCCCATGTTGCCCAAACGTTTTGAAACAAAAGTGATGACAGGCGACGGTGGCGTAACCAAACAATTCAATACCATTAAAAGCTTATTGGATAAAGCCGAACAGGTAATTAACTGTGGCGATGCCGGTCAGGAAGGAGAGCTTATTCAGCGCTGGGTGATGAAAGAGGCCGGCTACAAAGGCGAAGTGAAGCGATTGTGGATTTCGTCGCTAACGAACGAAGCCATTAAAACCGGTTTTCAGAAACTCGTACCGGCTGAAAAATTTGACAACCTGTATTATGCGGGCAGCTCCAGGGCTATTGGCGACTGGCTGCTGGGAATGAACGCCACACGTTTATATACACTGAAATATGGTGGTTACAAACAGGTTTTGTCCATCGGGCGGGTGCAAACCCCAACATTGGCGATGCTGGTAACGCGCCATTACGAAATCGAGAATTTTAAACCCGAACCGTATTGGGAGCTGCAAACCACCTATCGCGAAACGGTTTTTAGCAATACCGAAGGAAAGTTTTTCAAAAAAGAAGACGGCGAAAAACTGCTGAACCAGGTGTTGGGTAAGGATTTGTACATTACCGATGTTGAGAAGAAAGACGGACAGGAATATGCGCCGAAACTTTTCGACCTCACCAGTTTGCAGGTGCATTGCAACACCCGTTTTGGACTAACTGCAGATGAAACCCTGAAAACCATACAGCGCCTGTACGAAATGAAAGTGGTTACCTATCCGCGTGTTGATACCACTTTTCTGCCCAACGATCAGTACCCAAAAATACCCGGAATTTTAAAGGGGCTAAAAAGTTACAGTGACTTGGCGCAGCCGCTTTTGGCAAAGAAAATACGAAAATCGACTAAAGTTTTTAACGACAAAAAAGTTACCGATCACCATGCGATTATTCCAACCGGCGAAGAGAAATTGCTGGGCGGTAACGAGAAAAAGGTTTACGATGCCATTGCCCGACGTTTTTTGGCCGCGTTTTATCCCGATTGTAAAGTGGCCAAAACACAGGTGAAAGCCGAAGTTGATACGGTGCAATTTGTGGCAAACGGAAAACAAATTCTGCAACCCGGATGGCGCGTGGTTTTTCAGGATGAGAATTCGAAAAGCGGTGACGGCGACAGTATTTTACCTGCCTTTACAAAAGGAGAGCATGGTCAGCACGAGCCGTCGTTTACCGAGAAGGAAACAAAACCGCCACGTTATTACACCGAAGCATCTTTACTTCGCGCCATGGAAACGGCCGGTAAAAATGTGGACGACGACGAACTGCGCGACCTGATGAAAGCCAACGGAATCGGGCGTCCGTCAACACGTGCTGCAATTATCGAGACTTTGTTCCGGCGTAAATATATTGAAAGGCAGAAAAAGCAGATACATCCTACAAAAGTGGGAATTCAGCTAATTGACATCATTCATAATGAACTATTAAAATCGGCAGAATTAACCGGACAGTGGGAAAAACGATTGCGTGACATTGAGCAGGGAGAATACAGCGCCTCGAAATTTATTTACGAGATGAAACGTATGGTTTACGATTTGGTCGTTGAGGTGCTACGCGATCGTAGCTCGGTAAAACTGGTTGCTCCTGAAGCGGAAAGCAAGGAAAAAGGTAAAAGGCAAAAGGCAAAAGGAGAAAGGCAAAAGGCAAAAGGAAAAGGGCACAAGTCGGATGATGCTGGCAACGGTGAAATGACTTGTCCGAAATGTTCGGAAGGAAAGGTGCTGAAAGGTAAAAATGCTTATGGCTGTAACCGTTGGAAAGAAGGTTGCGATTTCAGGCTGCCATTTGTTTTTATGGAGAAAAAGCTCACCGACAAACAGGTTGAGCGCTTGTTAAAAAAGGGAGCCACCACAAAACTCAAAGGTTTTAAAATGGGTGATAAAAAAGTGGAAGGTATTCTGCAGCTCACTTCGGATTGTAATGTGGAGTTTGTGGATAAATCTCCGGCTGAAAAGAATACTGCCGACTCAACGCCAAAATGTCCAAAATGTGGCGGAAAAATTATAAAAGGAAAAACCGCTTACGGTTGCAGCAACTGGAAAGAGGGCTGCGATTTTAAATTCACCTTCGATGCTATTCGCGAAAAAGCTGCCGGCCGAAAACTGACGAAAGAGTTGGTGCTGGAAATCATTAGCAGCTAATTAATCTAAATAAGTGTTTTAGGCTTTATTGAATACCGTTTTTGACTTTTGATGGCAAGAGCGTACAGAATTCCTTCCGTTTTTCTTAGAGGTTTATCAGCAAAATTGAAGTAGGCCTGGGTGATTTGCCCAAAATCGGGCAATAACGCATGGAGTGGGTGTTTTGTTACCTTCATAATCATATATTTGTGTAAGAGGACAATACAAACCATTAAGCGATGAAAAAGATTTTAGTTGTCGACGATAAATCGTCGATTAGCAAGCTAATCGTACAGTTTCTAAGTACCAATTACGAAGTTGAAACCAAAGAAGATGGACTTCAGGCTTTAAGTTGGCTGCAGGAAGGAAACATTCCCGATTTAATTTTAACAGATTTGCAAATGCCGAATCTCGACGGATTTGAGTTAATCGAACATGTACGATCGAGTGGATATTTTAAAGACGTGCCAATTATTGTTTTGAGCAGTCTTGACAGTAGTAATGATCGTATAAAGTGCCTTAAAATGGGTGCTGAAGATTACCTTGTAAAACCATTTAATCCGGAAGAACTGATTATTAGAATCGACCGTATTCTTAAACGCTAAAACCAACCGTTATGAAAGCCAAACATAACCGAAAACTTAGCGTTTTGTATATCGGAACCGATGAGCGTATAATCAGCGGATTCGAATCGAAAAAGAATCTTCTTGAGTTGATTCACCATTCAAATGCATTAAGTGCTGTGAATTGGTTAAAGGAAGGAAATTCGTGCGATGGGGTAGTTTGTGATAAAGAACTGCCGGGGCGCAATGGGATTGATTTTCATGAAACGTTTATTGCTGAAGTTGATCAGGGAAATAAGATTCCTTACCTGGTTATTACCGATGAGCGTAGTGCTGAAGATATTCAATTGGCGTTTAAAAAGAAGGTAGATGATGTATTTCATCAGCCGGTAAACACCGAGGAGCTTTACAAGCGCATAAAAACCCTTACGGTTTTAAAACCACGAATGTCGTTGGTGCAGAAAGAAAAGAACGACCCGGAAACTACGATTTACAAAACGCCATTTTTCAAACGTACTTTCGATATTGTTTTTTCAGGCCTGGCTTTGCTCTGTCTGTCGCCATTGTTATTGATTTTTGTAATTGCAATACGTTTGGAGTCGAAAGGAAAGGTTTATTACATTTCAAAAAGGGTAGGTACCGGATACCGGATTTTCAATTTTTTGAAATTACGATCGATGTATCCTGACGCCGACAAACGACTGAAAGAATTTCAACATTTAAATCAATACCAAAATAACGAGGAAGAGCAGACTGATGTAGCGGAAAATGAAAGCAATGAACAACAGGAAAGCTCCAAGGCAAATGGAACAATACTTTTTGGCGATGATGTTGAAGTTGATGAAGCCGCTCATATTCAGGAGAAAAAGCAGCAGCAGGAAAGTGCATTCGTGAAGTTTGAAAATGATCCGCGAATAACAAAAGTTGGTCATATTATCCGCAAATTAAGTATCGATGAATTACCACAATTAATAAATGTATTAAAAGGCGATATGTCGATAGTTGGAAACCGCCCTTTGCCTTTGTACGAAGCCGAGTTGCTAACGACCGATGAGTGGACCGACCGCTTTAACGGACCGGCCGGAATTACCGGTTTGTGGCAGGTTGAAGCCCGTGGGAAAACATCAAAAATGTCGCCTGAAGAACGTAAACAGTTGGATAATACTTACGCAGAAATTGCCAATAGTCGCTTTTCGTTTTGGAAAGACATTTGGATTATTATCAGAACTTTCAAAGCTGTTTTTCAGAAAGAGAATGTTTAAAATGAAAAAAAAGATAATATATATTGCTCTGTTGGTGTTTGGAGTTCATGTTTTGCATGCACAATCCTATGATAATTTAATTGCCGCCACATCAGAGGGTAATGATATTGCAGAAGTAATACCTTCTATTTCGGAATTACAGGCCCTTGCAATTGAAAATTCTCCTTTGTTAAAACTCTATGATGCTGATATTGTAATTCGCGAGATGAAAGTGCAGTTACTTCGACGCGAGTGGATGAATGGTCTTGGTGTGGAAGCTGGAGTCAAATATGGTTTGTTTGATAATTTAGTAATTTCTCAGGATTTGGGCTACGATCAAAGCCAAGCACAAACAACAGAACAAACGCGTTATAATTTAGGCATTACCTGGAAATTACCGCTGTTATCATTGGCAGGTGGGAAAAACAAAAGTATGGCGATTGCCGAAAAAGAAAAAGCTCAATATCAGCGTGAAGCATCGGTAAAAGAATTAAAGGAACTCATAATTATACAATACGGTAATATAATTCGAGCTCACCGGAAATTAGTGATATACATAGCAGCCGTTGAATCTATGAGAACACAAATGATAGAGGCCGATGTGAATTATAAAAACGGTATTATTGATATGGCCGATTATGCCCGGTTACAAAATATGCAATTGAATGCAGAGATATCTTACGAAGAGGCAAAGACCGAATTGATAACAGCTATGAGAATTCTGCAGGAAAATATTGGGACAGAAATTAATTTAAATCTTGGAAATTGAATTTAATATATTTCATACGGTTATTGCTAAAGCATTGGTTACTTATGCTTTTGGGACCAATTATATTGTTTTGTGCCATTTTTTTCTTAACAAAAGATGAGCCAAAGGTTTACAACTCTTTTACCAGTATATATACTGGTTTAGCGTCAGGTTCGAGTTTAACATCGCTTGAAAGTAGTAAGATTGATCGGGTTACGACCATGACTGCTTTTGATAATCTAATAAATATTGTAAAACTCAGAAGTACTATAGAAGAAGTTGGGTTACGTCTTTTTACGTCACATATGATATTGGAAGAGCCCAATCCGGAGGTGATTAGTCGGGAGTCGTATTATGAATTAATGAATTCAGTTCCGGATAAAATAAAGAAATTAGTAGTTAAAAATGATTTTGATGCAACTTATAAGGCATTTGTAAACTATAAAATTCAGAATAATCAAAACTATATTTATAAGCTTATAGAGCTTGATAATACATATTACGGATTTGAAAAAATTTTGAAAGAATTAACAGTAAGGCGTAAAAACCTTAGTGATATGATTGAGATTAGTTACTCAGCCACAGATCCGGGCATCTGTCAACAAACATTAGTCATTTTAATCAATGTTTTTATTAAAAATTATGCTGATGTAAAGATTAATCAATCTGATGCTATTCTGAGGTATTTTCAAGATCAACTTAACCTTGCCCAGGAAAAACTTGATTTGGCAGAAGATGAACTACTTCAATTTAATAAAGACAATAACATTATTAACTATTACGAGCAAACTGAATACATCGCTTCTCAGAAAGAGAGTTTTGATGCAAAGTTTAACGAAATAAGAATGGAATATGCCAGTGCTGCAGCTGTTCTAAAAGTTCTTGAAGAAAAGCTTAGTGTTCAACAAAGACGTGTTATTACTAATTCCAAAGTTTTAGAATTAAGAGATCAATTAGCGGCTGTAAATATTGAAAAGGCATTGAAGGAGTATCAGTCGCAATTTGATACAATTAATCAACAATTATATATTGATGAAATAGCAGAATTAAGTACCGAATCTACTGCGCTGCAAAATCAGTTAAGAGAGCAAGTAAATAAGGCGTATTTTATGTCTAATAGTATTGAAGGAGTAGAGTCAAATTCTGTATTAACTCAATGGCTGGAAACTGTTATTAACCTTGAATCTTCGGAAGCTAAACTTGTAATAGGAGAACAACGCAAGGACGAATTCAGAAGTACCATAACGGAATATGCTCCGAAAGGTGCTCAAATGAAGCGATTGGAAAGAAAGATTGCGATTGCAGAGAGAGAATATTTAAGCATTCTTGAGAGTTTAAATCTTGCAAAATTAAAGCAACAAAATGTAGAGTTGAATTCAAACTTAAAAGTTTCAGATCCTCCTTTGTATCCTAATAAATCCTTACCAAGTAAACGAAAAATTTTGTTGTTGGTTGGATTAGTAATTGGTTTTATAATACCGGCAGCTCTTATAATATTACTTGATTTTATTGATCAAAGTTTAAAAACAGAAAAACGTGCTGAGGAGTTTACTGGTTTAACGGTTGCTGCAATTTATCCGAAAATAGGTAAAAAAGTAAGTAGGAGTCTTGATATAGATAATATTAAAGCAAGGGCAATTGATGTATTAGCCCGAAAACTTATACTAAGTAAGGAAACGAACAAAGCCCAGGAACAAAAGCCAGATACCAATATTGTTTTTAGTATTCTTGATGAAGAAGGTAAATCAACGATATTAGGTTTGCTCGCTGAACGTCTCGCAGATATCGGGTATAAGGTTCTGGTATTATCAGATGAAAAATATACACGTTTGAGTAACGTCGAAGTGTATGAATATGTTATTAATGATTCTTTCCATAAATGTGAAGTTATTACAGATTTGATGGATGAAGCAGACAGACACAAGTGTTACCAGAATGATTTTGTGTTTGTTGAGATTCCTGGAATTTTGCAAAATTCATTCCCGATAAATTTATTTAACGGAACCGATCATTCGTTTATGGTAACACGTGCAAATAGAGCATGGACTAAATCTGATACAAATGCAATTAAGGATATACTTTCGTTTACCGAAGATAAAAAACCACAGATATTATTAAATGGTGTGGAAATCGAGGAAATGGAAAATGTAATTGGTGATTTACCACGAAAAAGAAGTTTTATCCGACGATTTGTAAAAAATGTAATTCGTTTACAATTCTTCTCCAAAGATCGAATTAACGGATCGAAAAAGAAGCAGAAAAAAAAGCAGAAAAAAAGATGAAAAGGTCGAATTAAAAAATGGTGCAGAAGTAAAACAAGCTTAAAAAGTTAAGCAAGAGGATTATTTCTTCATTTAAGGAAAAATAGCTAATCCAATTTAAACCAATTAGGAAGATAAAAATGAAAATAGGAATAATTACACTGCCTTTTAATTGGAACTATGGAGGTATCCTTCAGAATTTTGCACTTCAATGGGCACTCAAAGAGCTGGGACATAGTTCAATTACAATTAATCGAATAGATGAGGTAAACTTTGCATTAAAAGATAAAATCAAAATCATAATTAAACGTTCCATAAAAAAGTACTTGTTACGAAAAAAAATAAGCCTGCGTTCATGGCCTAACTTGAACGAATTAAAAACCATTAAAAAGCATACCGATCGGTTTATCGACGAAAATATTGCAGTCACAAATCAAGTTAATTCGGATGCTGATTTAAATAATATTGGCAAATCTGATTTTGATGCATTTATTGTGGGAAGCGATCAGGTTTGGCGACCAAGGTATTCTCCAAAAATTGCAAACCATTTTCTGGATTTTTTAAAATCAGATTCTACAAAAAAACGCATTTCTTATGCTGCCTCATTCGGAACTGATAATTGGGAATATAGCCCAGAACAAACTAAGGCCTGCGCTAATCTAGCCAAACGTTTTAAAGCTATATCTGTTCGGGAAGATTCTGCAGTAGAATTGTGTCGTAAAAACCTGGGAGTCGATGCTATTGTTACACTTGATCCTACCTTTTTAGTACCCAAATGGGAATATGAAAAATTGGTTGAAAAGGATGAAGTAGAAAAAATGCCGGGCAAACTTTTTAACTACGTTTTGGATATAAATCAAGAGAAGAAACAAGTTATAAATGATGTAGGAGAAAAATTGAATCTGGAAGTTTTTTCAGCTTCTGCCAAACAGTCGTTTTTTGAAACAGGTAAGATCGGTTTAAAAGATTGTATTTATCCACCGGTAACATACTGGTTAAGATCATTCATGGATGCTGAATTCATTTTAACAGATTCGTTTCATGGAACAGCTTTTTCTATAATTTTTAATAAGCCGTTTATTTCGATAGGGAATTCAAAACGAGGATTAAGTCGTTTTCAATCAGTATTAAAAATATTTGGACTTGAGGAGCGATTAGTCGATGAAAATGAACTACACAAAGTTTTCGAATTATTAAAAAGAGATATTGATTTCAAATCAGTAAACAAAATTTTAGCCGAGGAGAAGGATAGGTCGATTAGATTTTTGAAAGATGCATTGAATTAAAATTGCGAAAACAAAATATGTTGAAACCAGAAAAAGATAACCCATTTAATGAAATAAGAGGAAGTGATTTCTTAAAGTTACCTCTACCTTTTATTATGGTGTTGTTTACATTCTTGGTAGTGGGAGCGTTTATCGTAAAAATGGGGCCGGTTTCAGGAGCGGTTATTGTTGCACTAATTATAGTTGGTGTGTACCTCTATTATCAATTTATGTATCCAAAGCTCGGATTATTTGCATTATTGATTTTCAATTATTTTATTCTGGGAGTTGGCCGATACGTTTCCAATTTTCCTATTCCGTTAGGAATGTTTGTCGATTTAAGTTTGGTGATTGTGCTCTTGTCTCTATTTTTTAAAGCATTTTTTAAAGATGTTGGATGGCAAAAAGCCAAGGGAGATTTATTTGTTTTATGTATAATCTGGTTTGGGTGGGTATTGTTTCAATTAGTAAATCCATTTGCAATTGCCCGTATGGCCTGGTTCTATTCCATGCGCAATATCGGCTTGTACCTGATTCTTACTGTACCCCTCTTTTTAATTCTGTTTGATAAACACAAAGATTTGCATACTTACTTTAAGTTGTGGGCTATTTTTACAATTATAGGAGCTGTAAAAGGGATCATTCAAAAATTTGTTGGGCTCGATCCTTTTGAAGATGCCTGGGTACACGGCCCCGACAGTGTAACTCATATATTGCACGGAAAAATCAGGTATTTTTCTTTTTTCACTGATGCTGGGCAGTACGGAGCTTCAATGGGGCACTCGGGAGTTGTATTTGCCATTCTTGCATTAGGACAAGAAAAATCAAAGAAACTAAAATATTTCTATGCCATAACAGCAGTTTTAGCTTTATATGGAATGATGATCTCAGGAACCAGAGGAGCCATGTTTGTTCCGGTAGGAGGTTTAGTGTTGTTTGTAATTGTTAAGCGTAATATTAAAATGATGATTTTAGGAGGTTTGGTCGGACTTTCCGTTTTAATATTCTTTAAATACACATTTATAGGACAAAGTAATTACACTATTGCACGAATGCGGACTGCATTTAATCCCTCGCAAGATGCTTCTATGCAGGTAAGGTTGGCTAATCAACGTTACCTAAAAAAAGTAATGAGATCATACCCCATAGGTGGAGGAATTGGAGCAACAGGGCCAATTGCTGAAAAGGTGGCGCATTCTCATCCAATATCAAAAACTCCGCCAGACAGTTGGTTTGTGCTGGTTTGGATGGAACATGGTATAATTGGATTGGCTTTGCACTTATTTATTCTGTTTTATGTCGTTATCAAAAGTTCCTATGTTATAATGTTTAAGTTAAAAGATCCATGGTTAAAAAGCCAAATGAGTGCATTGGTATCCGGAATGTTTGGAATAATGGTTGCCTCATACGGTAATGCAGTTTTGGGGCAAATGCCTACGGTTATTCTGATATATTCTACTATGGCATTTTTGTTTTTAGGGCCAGTATACGATAGAGAGATCGCAGAAAAAGAAAACAGGCGAGTAACGCATTAAAGGTTTAAAGTATGAAACATGAGAAAAAATATCCTTTGGTATCTATAATATGCGTGAATTATAATACCGCCAAAGTTACCATTGAAACGATAATTAGTTTAAGGGCTATTACATATCCAAATATTGAAATAATAATTGTTGATAATGGTTCAAATGAGAGTACTGAATTGATAAGAGAAGAGTGTCCGGAAGTAAAACTTATCAAGCTTAACAAAAATCTGGGATTTGCAGGAGGTAATAATGTTGGTATTCAACAATCAAAAGGTGAGTATATTCTTTTATTAAATTCAGATACCGAAGTAGAACCTGATTTTCTCGAACCTCTTGTGGATTTATTGTTATCGGATAATACGATCGGAGCTGTTTCTCCTAAACTGGTTTATTATTTTAGTGAAAATAGGAATGTAATTCAATACGCAGGCGGAAACAAGATTAATATGTTTACCGGGCGCAACTCAACAAATGGGAAACAACAAATTGATGATGGCTCTTATGATTATATAGCAGAAACAGATTTGGCTCATGGCGCGGCAATGATTATACCTCGTAAAGTAATTCGAGAAGTTGGATTAATGCCCGAGATTTATTTTTTGTATTACGAGGAAGTGGATTGGGCAGAGCTAATAAAAAGACACGGTTTTAAAATTTACTACAACGGGCAGTCTAAAGTATACCATAAAGAATCCATGTCTGTGGGTAAAGAGAATCCAATGAAAACATATTATTTAAATAGAAACAGGTTAGTTTTTATGAGACGAAACAGTAGTATTTATACTTATCTCGTTGTATTTCTATTTTATACGTTTGTCTCTATTCCCAAAAATCTGATCGTGTTTATTCTTAATGGGAAATACCTGATGGCTAAGAAACTTTTAGAAGGGTATTTCTGGAATTTTAAAAATAGGAATGTGAAAATTAATCCATATTTAACTGAGGATAATAAAATTATTTACTCAAAAATTAGAGCAATTACATGAAAAGGAAGTTAATGACAATTAAAAAAGAATCTGTTGAAATACAATTCTCGTACACTTCAAATATATTATTGAAGTAAACGAAATCAATAGAATATTAATACTTAAAAGGCAGTATTCTTAAAATTAAACCAGCAAATTAAATCATTATGGAAGTAGTAGTTTTACTAATAAAAATTATTGAAGCAATCATTTTTGTATACTTGGGAATTGCCAGTGTATATTTCTTTATTTATGCATTTGCAGGCATTTTCCCTATTCGTCACAAAAAAGAAATTAAAGATGGTTTCAATAAGTTTGCAATTCTTATTCCGGGATATAAGGAGGATACCGTAATTATTGATGTTGCAAAAGATGCTTTGCTGCAGGATTATCCAAAAGATAAATTTGAAGTTGTTGTAATTGCTGATTCATTTAAAGAATCAACACTTGAAGAACTAAAAAAACTATCAATTACATTAATTGAAGTATCGTTTGAAAAAAGTACAAAAGCCAAGGCATTAACAAGAGCCATGGATGTGCTGGGCGACGAATATGATGTAGCATTAATTCTTGATGCGGATAATTTAATTGAAAAAGATTTTACCTCAAAAATGAACCTTGCATTCAACAGGGGATACAAGGCCGTTCAAGGTCATCGTATAGCTAAAAATACCAATACCGCCTTTGCTATTCTTGATGCGGTTAGCGAAGAAGTAAATAATCATATTTTCAGAAAAGGACATCGGGTATTGAATATGTCGTGTGGCTTAATTGGGTCAGGAATGGCATTTGATTATAAGTTTTTTAAAACCACGATGAATAATGTATTTGCAGTAGGTGGATTTGATAAGGAATTGGAGCTCAAATTGTCGCGCGAAAAAATAATGGTTGAATATTTACCTCATGCCTATTGTTTGGATGAGAAAGTACAGGATTCGGGGAATTTTTCAAACCAAAGAAGAAGATGGCTGTCGGCACAGGTAATATACTTACGTCGTTATTTCTTTTCGGGGATCTACCATTTACTTGCCAAGGGAAATCTTGTATTTTTTGATAAAATGTTTCAAATGTTGCAGCCACCGCGTATTTTGCTGCTGGGTTTTGTAACGTTACTAACCTTGGTTCATGGCATATTCTTTATCCTTGGAGAAAGCCTTTTCAATACCCCATTTATTACGTTTTTCAATTGGTTAGTTGTTTTTTGCTTGGTGTACTTTTCATTTATGTTGGCGGTACCTCGTAAGTTTTACAATAAAGAAACGCTTAAAGCTGTACTAACATTACCAAAAGGTTTTATTCTGATGTTTATTTCGCTTATTACAATTAAAGGAGCTAATAAAAAATTTATACATACACAACACGGGACTGTAAACGACAAAAGCTAGCAAAAGCTAAATTTATTTGGAGAATTAAGACGAACCAATAAAAAAAAATCAATGATTAGTAATAAGGATATTATATGTGTTTCAAATACTACTTGGTATGGAGAATATACTAAATCAACAGTACAATTGATGTCGCGACTTGCGCAAAGAAATAGGGTAGTATTTGTTGAATATCCGTATACGCTAAAGGATTTAATATTTGCTATTTTAAGAAAAAAAGAAGCACCGGTAAAGCGAATGTTGGGTATTCGAAGAAGATTAATCACAATTAAATCAGATGTTGACACATCGGTTTACAATCTGGTTATGCCACCGGTTTTACCCGTTTACTGGATTAAGAAACAGAAGATTTTTGATTTGGCTTTAAAATTTAATTCATGGATTTATAAAATCACATTAAAAAAGCTTATTAAAAAACTTGAGTTTAATGAACCGATAATAGTAAATGCCTACAATCCTTTTTATGGAACGCCATTGATTAACCAGTTAAATCAATCTTCAAACATTTATTACTGTTACGATGGGTACGATACAGGATTCTACGGTGATAAAGTATATGATGTTGACCACAAATATACAGAGCTAGCGGATGCTGTAATAACAACTTCTGATTACTTGAAAGAAGATAAACTTCAGTTCAATAAAAAATCGTATGTAGTTAAAAACGGAGTTGACTATGAGGTTTTTGCCTCGAATGTTAAGACTGACGTGAATAAAAGCGGTGACAAAAAAGTTGGCTATATCGGTAGTCTCGATCATCGTTTTGATATTGATATTGTAGAACATGCCATTCGTCAATTACCTGAATTTGAATTTCATTTTACAGGTAATCTTCGAAATCTGGAGATAAAAAATCGTTTGGAAAAATACAATAATGTGCAATTCTTCTCAGCTATTGGCCCAAATGATGTGCCCGCATTACTGGCATCATACGATGTGGGAATTATTCCGTATACCATTACCGAGTACAATAAAAACATATACCCGTTAAAAATAAACGAATACCTGGCAGTTGGCGTTCCGGTGGTAATGACTGCATTTGCCGATTTAAAAGATTTTGAAGGAATGGTTAGTGTCCCTAACGACAAAGAGTCATTTGTTGAAGCATTGAAAAAGGAAACAAATTTAGATACACCTGTTTTGATAAAAGAAAGATGTGAGTTTGCTAAAAAGAATTCGTGGGATAAGCGAACAGAAGAATTTGGAAAAATACTCTTTGATAGTTTGTAGAATGGGTGTTGATTAGGATTCATCAAGAGAAGTTAAATAAGTATTTATTATTTAAAAATGTAGAAAATGAAGATATTAGAGATTATATTTTGGCTGGCTCTTTTTATAATTTTTTATTCTTATTTGGGGTATGGTATTTTGTTGTATTTCATTATAAAGATTCGAAGGGTATTCGGTATCCATAAACCTTTTACAGGTAACGATGACTACGAACCCGAAGTAACACTTTTTGTTGCTGCATATAACGAAAAAGATTATGTGGATGCAAAAGTAAAAAACTCTTTTGGTTTAAATTATCCACAAGAAAAAGTTCGTCATGTGTGGGTAACCGATGGCTCAGATGATGGTACACCTGATATTCTAAAAAGTTACGAAGGAGTAGAGGTTTATCATGAGGATGCTCGTGGAGGAAAAATTGGAGCAATGAATCGGGGAATGAAGTTCGTAAAAACACCAATAGTAATATTTTCTGATGGTAATACCACTTTAGGAAAAGAATCGATAAAAGAGATTGTTAACTTATTTAAAGATCCGAAAGTGGGGTGTGTATCGGGTGAAAAACGTATTGTAAATAAAGATGCAGATGCCGCTGCTGGAGCGGGAGAGGGTATATATTGGAAATATGAATCGACATTAAAAAAATGGGACGCAGAGTTGTACTCCGTAGTTGGTGCTGCCGGAGAACTTTTTGCTATAAGAACTGAACTCTGGCAAGAAGTTGAAAAGGACACCTTATTAGACGATTTCATTATATCGTTGCGAGTAGCAATGCAAGGTTACACCATACAATATAATCCTGAAGCCTATGCCATTGAAACAGCTTCGGCCAATGTGAAAGAAGAGCTTAAACGTAAAGTTCGAATTTCTGCAGGAGGTATACAGTCTGTTGTTCGATTAAACTCTTTACTAAACGTGTTTAAATACGGTACTTTGTCTTTTCAATTTATTTCGCATCGTGTTTTACGTTGGACACTAACACCACTTCTTTTACTTTGCATTATCCCTGTAAATCTTGTTCTGGCATTACATTCAGGCATGAATATTCAAAATATTTATACTGTACTTTTTTATGGTCAGGTATTGTTTTATATATCGGCATTGCTTGGGTGGTTTTTGGAAAACAGGAAGATTAAAATAAAATTACTTTTTGTACCATATTATTTCTTTATTATGAACTTGTCAGTTTACCTGGGATTTAATAGGTATTTACGAGGTAATCAGTCAGTAAATTGGGCACGAGCAAAACGTGGAGCATAATTAAATGTGTTCGTTTGTTTAAAAACTATTCCGGATTTACATAAATTATACTCGATTATTTGTTTGTAAAGTACTTTTTGTAAAATAAAATCAGAAATAATTACCTGAATTTTAAGATTTAATCCCTACAGTAGGTAAATGATATTATGTATTTTAGTGGTACTTAAAATACAAATCCTATCATGATGTTATTTTCTCTTTCTTTTTTACAACTTCTACTTAAGTTTAATAAGAGATTTTATGCTTTAATCTCTGTGCTGGTAATACTGGTTGCTTCTACGGATTTAAGTGCATCTACAAAAAAATATTTAGTTGAGGAGAGTTTTGGTTATTACATCGATGCTAATACTTGGGCTGTTGCTCCGACGGGAGGTGATACTGTTTTTATTTCTTCAGACAGAACTAAGGCATTAAAAATTCGAAATCTTAAAGGGTCAAAGGAAACCCCCATTGTTTTTATAAATTTTGGAGGCCAGGTTAGAATAGATTCGCCAACAGCATGGGGTGCATTAACATTCGAAAATTGTTCGTATATAAAAGTTACCGGTACTGGTGATGAAAGCTGCAAATATGGTTTTCTTCTATCGGCTAATACTTGTGGACTTGGTTTTACTGAGTTAAGTACTGATTGCGAAGCTGAATTTATAAAAATTAGCCATGAGGGATTTATGGGAATATGTGTCAAAAAAGATTATGATGGTAATCCTCCTTCGCCAGCACCTGTTTTTTCAAATTTGGTTATCCACGATTGTTTTGTAGAAAATGTTACCGAAGGCATGTATCTGGGTGAAACCAAAAGCCCGGGAATGGAATTTAAACATGTAAAGGTGTATAATAACATTGTGAGAAATACCGGTAGAGAATCGATACAAATTGCAAATATGGTTGAAGATGTTGAAATACATAATAACACCTTATTAAATGCCGGGATGGATAATGTTGGTTCGCAAAGAAGTCTTTTGCAAATTGGCGATAATTCGGTAGCTAACGTTTACAACAACATTTTAATAGGTGCACCTGCGCATGGAATTATAAATATGGGAAAAGGAAATAATGTTTTTACCAATAACTACATTAGTAACTGTAAAGGAATGTTTATCGATAATCGTCTATTCACCGATGTTAATCAACCAATCGTAGTTTCAGGTAATTACTTTAAAGATAATACTCATTCAGAGATTATTGAGAGTATGAATGAACTGAATGTGGTTGTTATTAACAATAATAAGTGGAATTCGTTAATCCCATTTTTTTTGAATAATTCTGGAAGCAAGAGTAATCACATTTTTGCAAACAATATTCACACTGCAATTGATGAGATTGGGTTTACCAACGAACAAGAAAATGATTATTCTCTTGCCGAATCAACTCCTGTTAAATATTTATTGCTTGGTGCTCCCGGCGGACCAGAATATTTCGAAGATAAAAAGAACAATTCAAAGAATACAAAATCCGCACAAATTATTCTCTCTTCTGAAATGATTATTGATGAAAAGGAAGGGATAAATATTTATTCAGCCGATTATTTGGTTGATGAACAGGGCCTATCGTTAGATAAAAACGAACATGCGTCTAGCGAAATTTGGAAACCTTACTACAATATGGATTACGGTCCATATCATATTTATTTTGATTTAGGACGTCAATATCAATTAACCGAAATTGCATTACATGATATGCAAGGAATAGCAGATATGGAGGTTTCAATTGGCGAGCCGGGCGATTGGCAAGAAGTATTTACAGAGCCTTGCGATGAGTACAAATCGTGGAAGAGGCACTCGGTTAATGTATCTAGTAGGTATGTACGACTGACGATTGATGAAAGTCTGTCGGCTGCAATTAATGAGATTGTGCTTTTCGGTTATAAAGAATCGGGTAATCTGAAAAGTGCTGATGCTGAAACTGAAGAGGATAAAACTTTAAAGTGCCAAAATCCGGTGAGTAAATCTTTAAAAGTTAGTATTGATGAAGATCTTGTTGGAGAATATAATTTAGAAATATTTGATTTAAATGGACAAATGCTTTTTACACAAGAATACAGTGATTATTCTTCGTCAGAAATTAATATCAATCTTTCGAATATGGATTTAAAGAAAGGTATGTATATTATAAGGTATAGAAATGATGCAGGAATAACAAGAAGCACTAAATTTATAAAACAAAGTTAATAATGTTCACGCTTAATCTCCCTTTAAGCCTAAACTTCTGCCACCGTCAACAATAAAATTCTGACCAGTTATAAACGAGGCTTCGCTTGATGCTAGAAAAGCTACCATATTTGAAATATCCTCTGGTTTGCCAAAAGAATTCATGTAGTTTTTCTTTTTTATTTGTTCCATTTGGTAGGGGGTAATCTCGTCGCGTTGAACAATGCCAGGAGAAACGCAGTTTACTGTTATCCCATATTTGCCCAGTTCCATGGCCAAAGATTTTACCGATGCATTTGTACCTCCTTTGGCTGCAGCGTATTCTGTAAAACCCGCTTTGCCATGATCTCCAATAATTGATGAGATGGTGATAATTCTTCCCTTCTTTTTGGTTTTCATGGCTTTTGCAGCTTCCTTAGAACATGCAAGCGATCCAATTAAATTGATATTAATGTTTTGTTTTATTAGATTAATATCCTGACCGGTAAGTTCATTGCTTTGCCCACGTAAACTGCCTCCTGCGCTGTTAACCAAAATATCAATTGTGCCGTGTTTTTCAATAATCTGCGCAAAGGCGGTTTCTATATTTATTAAATCAGTGACATTCAGTTTTAAAGGATAAGCTTCTCCCTGCAATTGCGTTTTTATTTCTGCAACTACCTCATTAATTTTTGATTCAGTCATACCACAAACATAAACTATGGCACCTTCTGCAGCTAGTCGGCAGCATATTGCTCTACCAATGGCTCCTGATCCTCCGGTAACAACTGCAACCTGGTGTTTAAACCTATTCTTTTCTTGCAACTCAATAAGGTATGGTTTTGTAACATTAATGGTTGGTTTGCCCGATAAATTATTTAAGGCAGTTCGCTTAATTTTATGATAGATATTTCGTAACATGTTTTAATATTGGTATTTTATTAACAAAAAGTTCAAGTACTTTCTTCTTTTCATTACGTTTTAACCCGATTGAAAAGAAACTTATACTAACACATAATACAGCCAGACAACATACTATAAAAGTATTTAATAAGTTAGGATTTAAATACAGATGAAGTAATATTGGAAGTATTGATGCTGTTACAGAAATGAAGAATGCCCGAAGAATTACATTGTAAAAAAACTCTGAGACATCTAGTTTTATTGATTTTTTTAAAAATTTTAGCCTTACATACGTTAGTACAATTGATTGTACTAATGTAACAATTAACGGCATATACGGAGGATACCCAAGTTTTAGTAATAAATAACTAATCGGAAGATTTACCAAGCCAATACTACTTAATGTTATGTGGTACGCTTTTACCTTCCCGGTGGCACTCTGAGCTGTCCAAAGCGTATTGTTTAATGAATCAATAAGTGCAGTAATTATAACTAATCGGGTAAAAATAGTGGTATACTCTGGAACCTCTTTAAGCCATAAACTTAAAATCGGTTCTGTTTCGATTAGTATGGGCAACGCAAAAGTTAAAATCAGAAAAAAGGAAAATTTTGATCCAAACATGATTAGTTTTTTCATTTCAGATAACTCGCCCTTTGCAAAATTTTTAACGATTTGCGGATTCATGGCCTGCATAAAATTTAGCACAAAACCGGTAACCACATTATTTAACTTTGTAGCCAACGCTCGCGCAGCATTTACTACAGTTCCAAAAAACAGATTTAACAGAATGTCAATCCCTTGTTTTTTTAGCATTACGGAAAAAACACTTAAGGTATTCCACCCCGAGTAGCTAAGCATTTCTTTAAAATAGATTTTGCTGTAGCATATTTTTAACGAACATTCGGCGAACTTTCTTTTTGCGTAAACTAAAAAAATTAAGGAAACAGTAATAGATAAGACTAATAACAATCCCGAATACAAAATGAGTCTGTCAGTGTGTTGGCTGTTATTAATGCCTAAAACAATTAATAGTGTCATTAATGCTTCAAAAATACTTATGTAAGCAAAAGCCGACATTTTTTCGTGAGCGATAATTGACGCATTATAAGGAATTGCAATAATTTGGAATATTAATGTTAGAATGGAAAACTGAAACACCCAATTTGCAGCATGTAGCCGATCAGCATCAATTTGTAATTTATGATTTACAAACCAAAGGCCGATTGTTTCACTTAAAGCAAGTACAACAAAAGCAATAATTATATGTAAAAATAAGCTGGTACTAAAAACGGTTTTTAATGCGTTTGATTGACCTTTTCCCATTTCGTAATTCAGAAAACGCTGGGTAGCCGATGCCATACTATTGTTTAAGAACGCGAACATTGCAACGGTACCACCCACAACATTATACAGCCCGTAATCGCTAAAGCCAAGTGCATCAAGAATTATGCGAGAGGTGATTAACGAAATCAGTAATTTAAAAATCATCCTGAAATACAGGAAGAGTGTATTTTTTGCTATGGTTTTATTATGCGCTTCCAAATTGTGCTTTTTGGGGTTAAAAATTATTCAGATATTGCTTCGCAATTCTGTACGCTTTTCGTTTTGCTCTGTCGATGGTTTTAACTTTGTTGATGCTGTTGTAGTATGATTTAACAATTTCAACATCTTCTTCTTTTTTCGTAAAAACTTCAATTAACATTGGCGTTTCCATGGTCTCATCAGTTATCTCGGCTATGGCTTTTTCAGCTTCATCTTCGTTTGTTACGCTGGTATAGGTAATACCAACTGATTCAGCCCAACCCTTTGCAGATGTATTGTGGTAAGCCGAGGTGTATTGTTCCAATTCTCTGGCCTGGCTTTTTGGAAATGGCATATGCATAACAGCACCACCTTCATTGTTTATAAGAACAATTCTTAATTTCTTTGAAATATATCGGTTCCACAACGCATTCATATCATAAAAGAATGTTAGATCGCCGGTAACGTAATAAACAATTTTATCTGAACTTGCTGCAAAACCAACTGCAGTTGACATGCATCCGTCGATACCATTAACACCACGGTTACAATAACAGCGTACTGTTTTTTTAATCTTGAATAAGTGCATCAGCCTGATCGCGTTACTGTTGGCAATTTGAAGTACTGAGTTCTCTGGCAGTTTCTTTACCAGTTTCCCCAAAACCTGTAATTGACTGTATTGAACTTCTGGTTCGGGAACCGCTTGGGCAATTACGTCCCACTGTTTAAAGTACGAGTCGCTTTCACCAGGCGTTGATGAATATTTTGTAATTTTTTCAAAGAAAAGGGTAGGAGACATTTCAAAAACGCGGGTTAAGCGTTTAAACGGATCACTAATTTCTCCACCATTATTTATTTGCCAGTTTTCTAATTTATTTTTATAGGCTCCTAAAAATCCTTTAATCTCAAGATTAAAAACAAAGTTGGCACCAATGGTAAAAACAAAATCAGGTGCAAGGTTGTCTTGATCGGGTATTGAAAGGGCACGAAGAGTTGTAAATGTATTCAGTATTGCTCGGTGGTGGGTACAATTCGAAATACTATCGGTTAGTATTACATAGTTTTGTGTTTTACTAAATTCGTCTAACGCAGCAGATAGTTTATTTGACAAAGGCTCGGACTGGCCCCACACGATCATTATTCTTTTGTTCTCTAGCATTGCTGCAGAATCTTTCCAGTCTTGTTCTGATAGCTCCGGATCGTGATGGAAAATTCTGCGAACTTTAGGTAAGGTTTTAGTTTCAAATTTAAGGTCGCGGTGTTGTTTTATCGGAATATTAATATGTGTTGGACCATTATCTTTTTTGGTTAACTTTATTAATGCTTCATTTATTAATCGATTACTATGCCAAATATCCATCGCATTATCACCCATCGATAACGTGCATTCAAAGTTTACAAAATTCTCGTAAATGTTTGTTTGCTTGATCATTTGGTCTTCTGTTTGGCCTAACAAAGCCGATAACCTGTCGATGGTGATTACAAGCAGCGGTAGTTTTTGATAATAGGCTTCACATACTGCTGAGCTGTAATTAACAGATGCTGTGCCCGATGAACAACAAATAGCAACAGGAGAATCACTTTCCTGTATTAAACCTAATGCAAAAAAAGCTGCGCTTCGTTCATCAACCACTGAGTATAGCTGAAAACTTTTATCTGCTTCTAACGAATGTGTTAATGGATAGTGGCGGCTTCCCGGAGAAATTACAACCTTGCTTATTCCATATTCTTTAAGAAGAGATATAAGATGTAGGATTTGTGTATTATTTGTGTACATGATTTAATTTTTCTGGTCAATTTAATATTTCCAATTTCAAGAATTCTTTTTAAAACAGAAGATAAAACTTACGGTTATAAAAAGTATACAGTCATTTAGATGTTGTTTATCTATCATTATACTTCAATAAAGAACGTACTGCCTTTGCCCAATTCGCTTTCTACCCAAATTGTTCCGTCATTCTTTTCAACAAAGTCTTTGCACAGGGTTAAACCCAGTCCGCTACCAGCTTCGCGGTTAGTGCCATAAGTGGTGTGATGTGTATTCGGATTTAATACCTTTGGCAGGTCTTCTTCCGAAATTCCAATGCCCGAGTCGGCAACAGAAATTATTGTTTTTCCATTTTTTTCGGTAGCCGAAACGGTTATTGTTCCTTCATCAGGAGTAAATTTTATGGCATTTGAGACCAGGTTGCGCAGTACAACTTTCATCATACTCAAATCGGCCGTTACTTTTGTCGTTTCACTAACTTCCGATTTAAAAGAAATCTTTTTTAGTTCTAAATTGCCTTTATTCAGAATATAAACACTGTTAACAACATCCGAAATTTGCAGCTCCTCTTTATTGATACTTAGGTTTCCGCTTTGCGATTTTGCCCAACCTAAAAGATTTTCGAGCAAGCCAAAAACTTCGTCGGTGGTTTTTAGCATGATGTTTATATTCTCGGCAACCGGATTGTCTTTTGTGTCGGTCATTTTCGAGAGAAATTCCAGTGTCATTTTCACACTGCTTAATGGCGATCTTAAATCGTGACCAATAACCGAGAACATTTTGTCTTTTAGTGCATTAAGTTCCGATAAATGGTGAGTGGTTTTCTCCAGCCTGTCGCGTGTTTGTTTTAATTCAAGGTGTGTTTGTACTCGACTAACCAGTTCGTCTTTATTAAAAGGTTTTGTAATGTAATCAACACCACCGGCTTTAAATCCTTTTACCAGGCTTTCGGTGTCGTTTAATGCGGTAATAAATATTACCGGAATATTTGCGTTCTCCTCCTTTTCTTTGATGATTTTGCACGCATCGTATCCATCCATTTTAGGCATCATAATATCAAGCAAAATCAAGTCGGGTCTGGTTTGTTCAACCAGTTCTATTGCTTGTTCGCCGTTGGTGGCAATAACAATTTTATACTTTAAGGTACGCAGTATAAGCGCAACAATTTTAATGTTATTAGGGTTATCGTCAACAATTAATATGGTAGGAGTTTCTTCCTGTAGATTTAAGTGCATAATTTATCTTTCTAAAAAAAACAGATGAAACTTGCATGTAAAGGGTGTTTTCATACAAGTTTCATCTGTCAAATCATTATTCGTGAACAACGTTGTTTACACGTCGCCGTCTTTCAGTAATTGGTCGAAATAAGCAATGGTTTTTGTTAAACCCTCGCGTAACGGAACTTGTGGTTCCCAGCCGTTTAATTGCTCTTTTGCCAAAGTAATATCGGGTTGTCGTTGTGTCGGATCATCTTTAGGTAAAGGCAGATGAATGATTTTTGATTTTGATCCGGTAATATCAATAATCTCGCTGGCAAGTTCAAGCATGGTAAACTCTCCGGGATTACCAATGTTAATTGGGCCGGTAAAACTATCTTCAGTATTCATCATTCTAATCATTCCTTCTACCAGATCGCTAACGTATTGGAAACTTCGGGTTTGCTGACCGTCACCAAAAATCGTGATATCCTGGTTTTGAAGTGCCTGCATAATAAAGTTTGAAACAACACGACCGTCATCCGGTTCCATTTTTGGTCCGTAGGTATTAAAAATTCGGATGATCTTTATGAGTACATCGTTTTGAACGTTATAGTTTATAAATAACGATTCAGCACAACGTTTTCCTTCGTCGTAACACGAGCGAATACCAATTGGGTTTACATTTCCCCAATATTCTTCGGGTTGTGGATGAACATCCGGATCTCCGTATACTTCGCTGGTTGATGCCTGAAGTATTTTTGCTTTTATTCGTTTGGCTAATCCCAACATATTTACCGCGCCCATAACCGAAGTTTTTATGGTTTTTATGGGGTTGTATTGGTAATGCACAGGTGACGCCGGACACGCCAGGTTGTAAATTTCGTCCACTTCAATATAGAACGGTTGAGTTACATCGTGACGTATTAATTCGAAATACGGATTATCCAATAGGTGTATAATCTTTTGCTTTTTGCCTGTAAAATAATTGTCAAGACAAATAACCTCGTTGCCTTCGTTTAACAACCTTTCACACAGATGAGAGCCCACAAAACCGGCCCCTCCGGTTACTAAAATTCTTTTCATTTCGGTAAGTTTTGTTTGTTAAAAAAGGTTCAGGTTAGTTCTTACTGCGACCAATGGCATAATATTCAAAACCGAGTTCTTCCAATTCTTCCGGATCGTAGATATTACGGCCGTCAAAAATTATTTTGTTATTCAGTAATTTTTCAAGCACACGGAAATTTGGCAATCTAAACTCCGACCATTCGGTAACCAGAATTAGCGCATCAGCATCAATAAGTGCTTCATATTCGTCTTTTGCATACGAAATTTTATCGCCTAAAATTCTATTGGCTTCTTCCATTGCTACGGGGTCGTAAGCAACAACCGATGCACCGGCATTTAGCAATCGTTCAATAATTACTAATGAAGGAGCTTCGCGCATATCATCGGTTTTTGGTTTAAAAGCCAATCCCCACATGGCAAACTTTTTGCCTTTCAGATCGCCATTAAAACGTTTGTTTAATTTGGTAAAAAGTACCTCTTTTTGGCGATAGTTAACCGACTCTACAGCTTTTAATATCTCGAGCGAATAGTTGTGTTCGTCGGCAGTGCGAATAAGTGCCTGAACGTCTTTTGGGAAACATGACCCGCCATATCCGGTTCCCGGATATATGAATTTATTTCCGATTCGTGCATCGGAACCAATACCTTTTCGCACATTATCAACATCGGCACCAACAATCTCACAAAGGTTTGCAATGTCGTTAATAAAACTAATTTTTGTTGCCAGCATCGAGTTGGCAGCATATTTAGTCATTTCCGACGAGGTAATGTCCATAAATAAAATTGGATGGCCGTTGAGCAAGAAAGGTTTGTACAATCGTTTCATAACCTTTTGGGCTTGTTTCGATTCTGTACCAATTACGATTCTGTCTGGTTTCAGAAAATCAGCAACGGCACTACCTTCTTTCAAAAACTCAGGATTCGAAGCTACATCAAACGGAATGTTTTCACCTCGTTTTTCCAATTCTTCCGAAATGGCTTGTTTTACTTTCATTGATGTACCTACCGGAACCGTACTTTTGGTTACCACCACCAGGTAGTGATCCATGCTTTTACCAATTTCGCGGGCTACACCCAACACATATTTTAAGTCTGCACTTCCGTCTTCGTCAGGCGGTGTACCTACTGCAATAAATACCGAATCGGCATCTTTTATACTCTCTGCAAGGTTTGTTGTAAACTCTAAACGACCTTTTTCTACGTTCTTTTTGTAAATGTCTTCCAATCCGGGTTCATAGATTGGAATAATTCCATTGTTTAGGTTGTCAATTTTTTTCTGGTCAATGTCAACACATGCTACGTTAACTCCGGTTTCGGCAAAACATGTTCCCGATACCAATCCAACATAACCTGTCCCTACTACTGATATTTTCATACTTGATTCTTTAAGATTTAGAAAATTACTTTTTTAATAAACTTTAATTTAATGGTTTGTCTGTACCGTGTTCTCAGGAGATTTAATGGATGCCTGAAAACTGAAATTAAATATATACAAATAATATGTAAGGCATTATTCCTGTTCTGTTTTTTTCCCTTTTTTAGCATAAAATCATCCAACCAAAAATTTTCTAACAAATTCAGTAAGCAAAAGCCTTACGTTTCTTGGGGAATTTTACTTAATTTATGTAAGAATTTAGTACACGCCGGATTTGGTTTAAGCAAAAATTTTAAATTTATCAGACTTCTGTTGATATACTAAAAGCAGGTAATTGTAACGAAATAGACAGGCAAGATGAAAGGATTGGTTTTTAGGGAATTTTTGGAGATGGTGGAAAAAGAATACGGTTACGAAACTGTTGATACCATTATCGAAAAATCGAAAGTACCTAGCGAAGGTATATACACTTCGGTTGGCACCTATCATCATTCAGAAATGTTTGCATTGATTACCGAGTTAAGTAAACTAACCAAGCTGAATACCGATAAGTTATTATTCGCTTTTGGAGCGTATGTTTTTGACGTATTCGTAAAGGCTTATCCGGTATTTTTCGAGAACAAAACCAGCTCGTTTCAGCTACTTGCCGATGTTGAAGGAACTATTCATGTTGAGGTGTTAAAGTTGTATCCTGAAGCAGAGTTACCTACTTTTAGCATTGAAGAACAAAGAGAAGACAAGATGGTAATGATTTACCGCTCGCAACGTAAAATGGCCGATTTTGCCGAAGGTTTGATACAAGGATGCGCCAAACATTTTAACGAGAATATTACCATTAGCAGAGAATATATTGAAGAGGATGGAACAGTGGTTTTATTTAGAATAACAAAATAGAATGAGTAAAGAACTTGAACTTCTGAAACGCAAATTACAACGAGAAACTGCTGCCAGAAAGGAAGCAGAACAACTTCTCGAGAAAAAGGCACTTGAACTTTATCATTCAAATGAACAGCTTAAGGATTTAAATTCGAATCTTGAATCGTTGGTTGAAAAGCGAACCCTTAAACTAAAAGAATCGGAGCTGGAATATCAAACTATGGTCGAGAGTATCAACGATATGATCTTTCGCCTTGATTTGAAAGGCAATATAAAATTTACTAACCAGATTGTAAACAAGATTATTGGAACAGAAGATCAGAACCTGATCGGAAAAAATATTCTGGAATTTTTACCCGCTGAAGAACAGAAGAAAACATTTATACATTTTGCAAAAAGTTTTATAAAACGTAAGTGTCTAAATTATCACGATGTCTCGGTACTTTCGGCCCGTGGAACAAAAATATGGTTACGACTTAACGTACAATTTGCCAGCGAAAACTGTCAGTTTTGCCCCATAAAACAGCAGGCACTTGCCGAGCCGGGATTCGAACTGGAATCGGAAAAAAAGTGCAGGTTTACCGAAATTATAGTTGTTGCCCACGACATAACACACCAAAAACTGGGACAAGACAAGTTAGAGAAAAGCGAAAAACGTTACCGGGAACTCACCGAAGCCTTGCCCGAAATGATTTGCGAACTGGACAAAAACGGTGTTATAACTTATGCCAACCAGTTTGCCATTGAAAAATTTGGTTACACAAAGGAAGAGGTATTTAACAACAACTTTAATATTCTTAAAATATTTCCGTCGGAACATCGTAAAAAGGTGCGCGAAAATATTCGAAAGATTTATGAAGGCGGAGAGTCTACTACCTCAGAATATGTAGTAGAACGAAAGAATGGAGAACCTATTTCCGTGATTGTGAATACAACGCCGGTTTATGAACAAGGAGAGGTAGTTGGGCTGCGCGGAGTAATGTTTGATATTAGCATAAGGAAAAAGCACGAACTGGAGATTGCCCACAACCTGGAACAACAGGTTTTGCTCTCGCAAATATCAGTAAGTTATAACACATTAACCGATTTTGAGAAAAAAACCGATGATGCATTAAAGCTAATTGGCCAACACCTTGATGTAAGTCGTGTTTATATTTTTGAAGACAGTGCTACTGATTTAACTACCAGTAACACATACGAATGGTGTAACACCGGAATTGAACCACAGATGGATGAATTGCAAGAGTTACCATACAGCGTAATACCATCCTGGGAAAAATTACTGGATGAAAAAGGAATGGTTTTTTCGGAGAATATTACTGATTTGCCGCAGGACTTAATTGATATTCTCGAACCTCAGGAAATTAAATCGATTTTGGTATTACCGTTAATTGGTCGGAATAAACGAATTGGGTTTATCGGCTTTGATGAATGTGCGAAAAAACGTAAATGGCGACAATCAGAGATCGAATTACTTCGTACCATCTCTAACCTGCTATCTCATAATTTTATTCGTCAGCGGGTACAGAATGAGTTGATTGAGAGTGAAAAAGAAAATCGGATAATAATTGAATCCATTCCCGATGTAATTCTGCATGTTAACAACAAAGGGGAAATTCTGGCCTTAAAATCGGCGGCTCATTCCAATTTATCAAACCTGATAAAAAATAAAGATAGTAAGACGATTGAGTTGGCTTTCAATAAAAAACTTTCAGGTTTATTTCACGATGCCATTAATGAGTGCCTCAAAAACAATGAACACCAGGTTGAATTTGCAAACCTGAATTGGGATGAAAAAGAACATTACGAGGCGCGCCTGGTAAAGCTTAACGATACTGAGGTTTTAATGATCATCAGGGATGTTAGTATTATTAAGCAAAACGAAAAAGAGCTGGAAGAGGCGAAAAACCTGGCAGAAGAGGCATCGGTTCTTAAATCGGAGTTTTTGGCCAATGTGTCGCACGAAATACGCACACCATTAAATGCCATTTTAGGATTCAGCCAATGGTTGTACGAAAACACAAACACCAACCTGCACAAAGGTTATTTGTCATCGATAATAAATAGTGGTAGACATTTATTAAATGTCATTAATGATATTCTTGACTTGTCAAAAATCGAATCGGGGAAAATAGATGTTGAATACAGCCCGATGAAATATACCGAAATTGTTACCGACATTAAAATGGCTTTTGAAAGTGAGGTGGTTAAAAAAGGCCTCAATTTTAAAGTTACCACCGAAAGTTCGGTGCCGGAATATATTTTAATGGACGAACTTCGTTTGTACCAGGTAATTTTCAATTTGGTGTCGAATGCAGTTAAATTTACCGATAAAGGCTATATACACATCTTTGCTTTTGCCTCTGAAACCGAAAAGGAAGACGAGGTTGATTTAATGATAACTGTTGAAGACACCGGAATTGGAATTGATGAAGAAAAGCAACAGAAAATTTTTACATCCTTTGCACAGCTTGATGGGCAAAGTACCCGGAAATACGAAGGAACAGGTTTAGGACTGGCTATTGTTGATGGTTTAATAAAACGCTTAGGAGGAACAATTTCGCTAAAAAGCCAGAAGGGAAAAGGAACAACTATTACCGTAACATTAAACGGGGTAAAAATAGATCACTTTAGTAGTGCAAACAAACATTTGCACCAGGAGACCGAAAATATGAATGCCAAACTGGGGCCGTGTACAATTATGGTTGTTGACGATATTGGCTATAATATTGAGGTTATAAAGGCACTTATAAATTCGAAGGATGTCGAATATGTTGAGGCTTTTGATGGATCGGAGGCGCTGGCAAAATTAAATACGGTAAAACCGGATTTAATTTTTATGGATATTAGAATGCCCGGAATTGATGGTTTTGAGGTTACCCGAATGATTAAGAATGATAACAGTTTAAAAGATATTCCTATTGTTGCTTTCTCGGCTTCAACGCTAAAATCGAGAAATGATTTAATTGAATTATTCTTTGATGATTTTCTGCAAAAACCGGTATTTAAAAAGGATTTGGAAGCGCTGCTATTGAAGTTCTTACCCGATAAATTTGAATATCAAACAAAAAGCGTTGAAAATAATGAAGAAGATAATGAAGAGTTCTCTGCAGATTGTTTAAAACGATTACCCGAAACAATTGAGGCGCTGGAAACGGACTTTATGCCGATTTGGCAAAAACTAAAAGGCAGCTTGGTTATTTACGAAATAGAAGAGTTTAAAAACAAGTTGAAAGAACTGGCACAGTTAAAAATGTGTGCTCCGTTATCGCGCTATTGCACCGAGCTTGACTTGGGTTTACAATCGTTTGATATTGAGTTGATCGACCGTAAGCTTTCGGGATTTCCTGATTTGATCGATTATCTCAAACAAATTACGAAGTAAAACCCAATATAAAATCAAGAGTTTTCGAGTGGCTGAGTTGGTAGTGTAAACCAGACAGTAGTACCTTGGCTCGGTGTGCTTTCTAAACCAATTTCTCCCTTATTTATTTTTACAAATTCTTTGCATAAAACAAGTCCCAAACCATGACCTTGCTCGTTGGCCGTACCGGTTGATGTTGTTTTCGAATCGATTGAAAACAGCTGGTTTAATTTATCCGCTTCAATTCCAATTCCGGTGTCTTTTACAGAAATCTTAACTTCATCGTTAGTTTTTTCTGCTGCAATGGTTATTTGTCCGCCTTTCGGTGTAAACTTTATTGCATTCGAAACCAGGTTGCGAAGTATTAAAAGAACCATATTCCTGTCGCCGTAAACTTCAACATCTTCTTTTAATGCGGATGAAATTTTAATTTCTTTGGCTTGTGCAATATTGGTGTGATTTCTGTTTATCTCGTCAAAAATACAGCCTAGCATTAATTTCTCGGGCGAAAATTTAATTGCTCCGGTTTGTGATCGTGCCCATTTTAACAAATTCTCAAGAAGATCTAAAGTATTTGCCGAGGTGGTTTGAATATCGTTTAGCAATTCCTCTTTTTCCTCGTTGGTAAGAAAATCGCCTCCTTCCTGAATAAGCTGAACAAAATTGGTAATTATGCCAAAAGCCCCACGCAAATCGTGCGACATAATGGAGAAGAACTTATTCTTTGAATGTACCTCTTCGCTTAACGTTTGCTGTGTTTGGCGTAGCGTGAGGTGCGTTTTTACGCGGGCAGCCAACTCTTTTCCGATAAAAGGTTTGGTAACGTAATCAACAGCGCCAAGCTTAAAGCCTTCAACAATATCCTCAGTCTCGGTTTTGGCTGATAGAAATATTACCGGAATATCTTTAGTTGCTTCGTTACTTTTTAATCTTCTGCAGGTTTCGTGCCCATCCATTATTGGCATCATTACATCCAGCAGAATTAAATCGGGTTTTACTTTTTCGACGGTATCCAGGGCTTGCTGGCCGTTCATAGCAACCGCCAACTCACATTTAAATTTTGCCAGTAAGGTTCCCAGTACCTGAATGTTTTTAGGCACATCATCTACAATAAGTATTACCGGTTTCTTATTTTGCATCATTGTATGTTCCAGATTCTTTATTTTTTGCATTAAACATTTGCCATATATTTTCAAAATCTTTAATGGTAACTGGCAAGTGTTCCATGTCTAAATTTACAATTTGTTTTTGAATTTTTAACCCCCAGCCAATTAATTGTTTGGCATTATATTCTTCACCTTGATTAACGCAATTTTTAGCAAAATCATTTATCTCGCCCAATATAAATGTATCCTTTACTGTTGCCCACTGCTTGTAGAGCTGATTATTCAGGATATCTAAAAATTCTTCCGAGTAGGTGGTTATATTTTCATCGGTTTGATTGGGCTGAGTTGATGGCATTACTACATTGTCTTTGTCTTTTTCGCTGCTATTATGCTTAAGTACTTTTGCAAGTTCGGCTATAATTTTTTTTCGTGTAAATGGTTTTTGAAGGTAACCATCAAAACTGGATTTCCGTATTTCTTCAATTTCTTCTTTTAATGCCGATGCAGTAAATGCAATGATGGGAATATGTTTAAATTCTTTATTACTTTTTAAAATTTCGGTGGCTGCAAACCCATCCATTACCGGCATTTTTATGTCCATTAAAATAACATCGGGCATTATTTCTTTTACTGCATCCAGTGCTTCTTTTCCGTTTCGGGCACAGTTTACTCGAAAGTCAAAACCTTTGAGGAACGTTTTTACCAGTTTACGGTTTGTCGAAATATCATCAACAAGCAATATTGTTGCAGGCTCAAACTGAAACGAATTATTTACCGGTTTATGTTCTTCTTTTGCATGATCAATATTTCCAATTTCAACATCGTTCAACACAACATGAAAAATACTTCCTTTATCAGCCTCACTTTCAACCCATATTTTCCCGTTCATCATATCAACCAGGCGCTTGGTAATGGTTAAACCAAGACCGGTTCCGCCGTATTTGTTAATATTCTGATTTTTTTGCTGTTCAAAAGCGCCAAATATCAACTGCTGCTGGTTTTTGTCGATACCAATTCCGGTATCCTGCACCATAAAATGTAGATTTTGTTTCTCTTGATTATCGGTATTGTTTTCCTGATTTACTTTTAGCTTTACAAATCCGCTCTCAGTGAATTTTATGGCATTTCCAACGAGGTTTATCAGAATTTGCCGCAAGCGCACATCGTCAATAATTATTGCCGAAGGAACGGCTTCCTGAACTTCGATTATAAATTCAATTTGCTTTTCATCGGCTTTGTGTTTGAAAATTTGGGCTACCTCGTTTAGTAACGATTGAAGTTTGACAGCATGGTAGTTTAGTTCCGTTTTACCGGCTTCAATTTTTGATAAATCGAGAATGTCGTTAATAATGCTGAGCAGGGCAGAGCCGCTTGAAGAAATGGCCGAGGCATATTGTTTTAAAGCATCGTCTTCAATTTTTGATTCTATAATTTCGGCAAAACCAAGAATGGCATTCATCGGCGTCCTGATTTCGTGACTCATATTTGCCAAAAACTCACTTTTTGCACGGTTGGCCTGAATGGCTTCCTGTTTGGCTTTTTCGATGGCAATGGCTTTGTCTTCCAGTTCGCGGTTAAGAGCAACAACACCTTTGTTTGTTTCCTCCAGTTCCTGGTTCATGGTTTCAATTTCGTCGTTACGTTCCTGCAGTTTTCGCAACAGAAAAACCAGTTCGTTGTTTTGAGAATTAATGGTGTCGACCATGCTCGAATCGCCATTTTCTATCGTTTTCTCAAAAGCCTCTTTTATTTTTTCTATTCGTTTGCCTTCAATTTGTCGCGAAAATTTTGGAAGCCATTTTGCGGTTGTAATTATGGTTCCGGTTTCGGGGCCGGTTTTAATATCAAACTCATCCATTAAACGCTGCGAGCCGCTTAAACCCACGCCCATACCGGTTTTCGATTGAAAATTTCCCGATTGAATGAGGTTCAGATCATTTATTCCTTTCCCTTTATCTTTAAAAACAATAACGATACCTGTGCTTTGGCTTTTGCGTTCAGCAAGCATAAATTCAATCGTTCCTTGTCCGGCATGCTCTATAATGTTTCGGCTAAGTTCTGATACGGCCGTACCAATTCTAATGCAAGTGGTTTTATCGAATTTGGTTTCTTGTGCCAAAAGCGATGCCAGATTTCTTGCCCGAACAACGTCAGACTCGAACTGAACCACAAGCGTACCCACGTTATGTATCGTAGCGGATGATAAGAATGGTAGCGTCGTCATTGTTTCGTGCGTAATTCGTTATTAAATTTTCGGCTATGCTTTGCGGATGATCTTTCCAGTTAAAGTCTTCGTGTCGCCAACGCGAAGTAATTCCGTCGGATGACAGGCAGATATAATCGCCGGGCTCAAAACTATACTCAAACACACGAGGTGTTCGCATATTGTGCCCAATTATTCCACCGTATGATAACAGGTTCTTTTTTACGTTTGAGCTAACGATAAAACTTTCGATATTTCCTATTCCACTAAATTGTAATTTGTTTTTCTCGGTATCGATTGACACAATTGAAGCAACTAAACCTCGTGTTCCGCGTGTTCCGGCATTCATGTGTTGCAATAAAAGGTCAACCGGTTGGTTCGCTTTCAGAATAATTTGCTCCCGAGCCAGTTGCGAAGCTAAATGCGCTTCTTTGCCATGCCCCAAACCATCCATCACGGCAGCAATCGTTTTAGTTGGAGAAATATGATTGATCACATAACAGTCGCCATTTAGATTTTCTCCGGGTTTACCACGCGATGCAGCACCAATACTTATCGATCGGTTTGTGCCAATCCATTTTTTATTGGGTACCCATTTTAGGGTTCTTATGCATGTTTTATAGGTTTCGAGTCCGTGAAGCGCATTGTCGTTTACAAAAGGAGTGTGTTCCGGGTTAATCTCAAACACATCGGAAAAACGACGAATGGAGCCCAATCCAATACCTAACGAGATTTTATTTGAAAAACCGTCTTTTATCGCTTTTTCAATGTCGGGTATTCCGGGGCCGGAGTCGCAACACCAAACTTCAATTGCTTTTTGTCCTTCATCGGTTTTTAATTCGCAAACCAAAATCTTGCCTTTTCTTCCGCCGTGTTTTAAAACGTTGGTAACAAGTTCGGTTACCATAATTGCAATTTCGCCGGTTTTAACATCGTCAAAACCAAGTTGTTTTGCCAGACTCACCGATTTGCGTCGGCTAATACCAATGTCTGATTCATGCTCAATTTGCAATGTTAGTATTTGTTCGCGAACTATCTCCATTTCATAACCCTTACAATAGTGCCTTTATCTTTTTCCGATTGGATTTCAAAACGATCTACTAAGCGTTTGGTTCCGGGAAGTCCGTATCCCATTCCCATTCCGGAAGTATAGCCGTCGCTCATTGCCAGTTCAAGATCTTCAATTCCCGGACCCTGATCGATACAGGTAACAATCAGCGCATTTTTTCCGTCAATGTTTCCCCGCTCAATTAAAACATCACCTCCTTCGGCGTAATTAAACATATTCCGAAATAGTTCGGAAACAGCTGTCGTAATGCGTGTTTGTTCAACAATTCCCATGCGCGCTTCTTTGGCATGGTGACGAACAAGTTGCCTGATTTTTACAATGTCGTGTTCTGTAACGATTGGATATTTGCCGAGTTGTTCCCAATTATTGTCGAAACTAATTTCGTTCATGGGCATCGCCTTTTATAAAGTGTTATAATTTGAGAGGCGTTCTTCCAGCATTTCTATGCCCTTTTCCATATTTAGTGCTGTGTCAACACCGGGCATTTCTAATCCAAGCTCTACTAAGGTTATTGCCACTGAAGGTTGCATACCTACTATAACTACGGCCGCATCCATAATGGCGGCCATTGATGCCATTCCTGATAGCATGCGCCCAATAAATGAATCGACCATTTCAAGTACTGAAATATCGATAAGTACTCCTTTGGCACCAGTCTTTTCAATCTCTTCAAGAATTTGCGATTGCAACTGAATGGCCAGTTTGTCGTGCATATCTACCTGGATAGAAACGATCAGGAAATCGCGTATTTTAATTATGGGTATTTTCTTTTCGTGTAAATCAATGTTCATACCTATTCTGTTTCTTCGGTTTCAGACAAATGATCTGATTTTATTTTGCCATGGGTAAGTTGGTTGTTTTTTCGCATGGCATAAATCATTGCATCTTGTAGTGTTGCTTTGGTTTTTATAACCGAAAGGTCAATTCCGAGGTGAACAATTGTTTGTGCAATTGCCGGGCTAATTCCTGAAATTATACAATCGGCACCCAGTAGTCGGGCAGAAGTTACAGTTTTTAGTAAGTGATTGGCAACCTGTGTATCAACGGTTGGAACACCGGTAATATCAAGTATTGACATAGTACAGCCGGTATCAACGATTTTTTGCAACAGATTTTCCATCATTATTTGTGCACGCTGGCTGTCAAGTGTCCCAATTACCGGAAGAATAAGAATGTTATCCCAAACTTTTGATACTGGGCTCGAAAGTTCCAGTAAGTCGTCTTGCTGGCGTATAATTGTTTTTTGCTGATCTTCAATTTTTGAAAGCTTTTCTTCTAGCTCTTCGCGCATTTTTTTGCTTTGCTTTAACTCGTAGGTTAAATCTTCAATTAAAATATTAATTGCTTCTTCTACTCCGGTTAAATCATCTTCAATCTCTGCTTCAATTCTAACATCCAGATCTCCGGCAGCAACCGATGATAATACATCTTCAATGTGCTCAATTCTTTCTTTAGCTTTTTCGAATACTATTTTTTCTGACATAACTTATCGTTTACTCATTAACCAATTTACTCCTTCGTCAACTGTTTTAAAAAAATCGCCCTTAATTTTTAGTGCCCCGGTTTTCAACATTACTTTTGCAATCATTCGGTTGGCGGCGCTACCTCCGATAAAGGCAACATGCGATATTTCAAACTCTTTCAAAAGTTGGTTGGATTGTTCACGGGTTTCGCGATTTTCAACTTTAGCTGTTTTGCTGATATGAATACACATTTGACGATACGGTATATCATCAAAAAGTTCATTCATCTTGCTTCTGATGTCCGGGATGTCGGTTGTTAGGTAATCGCGTGTAAATTGCAAGTGTATAACTTTAGTATCTTTGTCATACCATAGATTGTGTTCCATTATTTGCTTTTTTAGGTTTGTAAACTTGGCGTAAAAATATAGTATTTATGCTGAACATAGCGGTGAATTGCTGCCTTAGAATGCTGTTTTTGCAGGTTTAAAAACCTTAAAAGGTATGGGGTAAAAGATGATTGATTATGGGAAAAATGCCTATCCGCTCTAAGGATATGAACTTTTGATTATGATCGATGTTAAATTAGTAACTTTGAAAAAAATCAACTGACAGACGTGAAATACCTGATTTCCTTAATAGTAACATGTTCTGTTTTTATGTTTCAGTTTTCTGAACTTTTGATTTTATTCTCCTTTAAAATCAATCAGGATTATATTGCCAAGAATTTGTGTATTGAAAAGGACATTGAGGGATCAACGTGTAAAGGTTGTTGCCAGTTAGAAAAACGAATGCACGAACAGGATGAGCAGAAAAAGGAACTTCCTCCGCAGCAAACCGAGAAGCAAAATATTGATTTTTGTGTTCCACTCTCAGGAATTAATTTTGCATTGTGTACTATAAAAGAAAACTTAGCAGGTAAAGTTGCTACCCAATATTCATTTCAAAATCTTTTTAAGGTCTTTCATCCTCCGGCTGGTATATGTTAAAATTTGCCCCCTTTAACTTATTCAAAAAACATTACTAAATCATTTTTGGAATGAGAAAGATCTTTTACAATTCCGGAATAAGAATGGCGTATGTATTGGTATTGCTAGTAGTGGTACATACGGCTTATTCACAGGAAAAAATAATTAAAATAGCAGACAAAAAAACAGAATTGGGAATTGCTGATGTACATTATCAATACGATAATATTCGGGGATTTTCGGATAAAGAAGGAAACATTGTTTTGTCTTTTACCGAAGGAGCACAATTGTTTTTATCGCACCTGCAATATGGTAAAGTTGCATTTAGTGCCAATGAAGTTGAAACTTTTGTTGAGAAGGGAGTTCTTGAACTTCAGCAGTCGTCAACCTATTTGCCGGCAACCGTAGTTTTGGTGCATCCAACGGCCGGCGACAAACGAAAGATGAAATTTACCGTACAGAACAAACTGGCGCATGATGCAGGAAATTTGTTGGAGTCAGTTCCGTCAATATCTACAATCAGGAAAAGCGGTGCTTATGGTTTCGACCCGGTTCTTCGCGGATTTAAATACGACCAGATTAACCTGGTTTTAGACGGAAGTCAGACGGCTTCGGCAGCTTGCCCAAACCGAATGGACCCGGCTGCCAGTCAAATTCCCATTAACATGGTCACTGAGGCAGAAGTGTTAAAAGGACCGCATAGTCTGCGTTACGGAAATGCTTTTGGAGGAACTATAAATTTTAAAAGTTCCGCACCTGATTTCAAAGAGAAATCAACGCCTGTTGGCCGATTAGGAACCAGTTACGAGAGTAATGGGAATATCTTCAGAACAGAAGGAGTGGCAGGAGTTTCCGGTTCAAAAGTCGACTTTCGGATGTTTGGTGCCTATTCAACCGGCGATGATTATACCGATGGCGATGGAATGGATATTGCAGCACGTTTTAACCGCCTGAACTGGGGCGGAAAAGTGGGCGTAAAAATCAGTCAAACACAAAATGTTGGCGTGCTGGTATCAAACAATATTGCCAAAGATGTTGATTTCCCTGCCTTACCAATGGATTTACGCGAAGACAATACCTGGTTGGTAAACGCCAGTCATTCGGCCGTGTTTTACGACAAAGCGCTTAGCTCGTGGAATACCAGTGTGTACGGAACCATGGTTGATCACCTGATGGATAATTACGATAAAGTACTTGATCCGCGCATGGTGGATGCGATTACCGATGCCGAAACGCGGAATTACGGTGGAAGAACAGAACTGCGTTTCGATTTTAACAAAAGCTACCTGTATGCCGGTGCCGATTATCGTTTTGAATCGGCCGACGGATATCGCGAGCGTACCATGTTAATGGGGCCAATGGCTGGCAAAGTATTAAGCGATAATGTATGGCAGGATGCAGAAATTAAACGCACCGGATTGTTTGGTGAATGGCATATTGCACAACCGGGATTTCAGTTTGTGGTTTCGGGGCGCTTAACTATCAATTCTTCCAAAGCCAATAATCCTGATCCGCGTTTTGAGGAAATTTATTCCGGATTGAAATCTTCTCAGGTGCATCCGTCGCTTAGTGTTGGCGGAACACGTTTGTTCAACGAAAATATTTCGCTGGGCTTATGGGCAGGCATGGCCACACGCAGTCCGGGAATTGCCGAGCGTTACATCAATCAGTTTCCGATTGGGCTCGATCCGTATGAAATGTTGGGGAATCCTGATCTTGATCCGGAAATTAATAATCAGCTCGATCTGGTTTTTCGCTATCAAACGGTAAAAACAAATATTAATATAAACGTGTTTACCTCGGTTTTGCGCGATTATATTTCATCCGAAATTCGTGAGGATTTGCAGCCGGCAATGAATACTTCTCCTGGTGTACGACAGTTTGTAAACATTAAAAAGGCATTGATGACCGGTTTTGAAGCCAACTGGACACAGCAATATAATACTTTCTTAAGTCACGATTTAGGATTGGTATATACGCACGGCCAAAATCAGCAATTGGATGAACCGCTGCCCGAGATTCCTCCGATGGAGTTTCATTATCACCTGATGGGAAATTTTGTAGAAGGAAAAGTAAAACCTGAAATCAAGTTCCGACACGCCATGAAACAGGATCGGATTGCAACATCGTACGGCGAGAATGAAACACCAGCTTTTAGCGTTGTTGATGCAAAAGTTTCGTGGATGATGAGCAGAGTTTTTAATGCTACCGCTGGTGTTCAGAACTTGTTTGATGAAGCATATTACGAACACCTGGCGCGGTCGGTTCGGGGCGCTGGTGCACGACCAATATATTCGCCCGGGCGGAGTTTTTACGTAACACTCACCATTAGCTTCTTATAACTTATTGTAAGAAGCAGACGAAAAGGGGCTGTCCATAAAGAAAAATTATTTTAGAAGAAACTTACAATTTATAATCAACTTTTATTTTACCCCTCCAAACCTCCCCTGAAGCGGGAGGCTTAAAGTCCCCTACAGGGGATTTTGGGGTGAAAAACCTGGTGGTTACTTACAAATTGCAAGATCAATCTAACACAAAACAACTTTTGGGACAGCCTCTTTCTATTCAAACTAATAATTTAAAGTTATTCGCCGGGATTATAACTCGAATTGTGTTATAATTTTCTTCACTTATTTCCGATGCAAAAAATCAATTTCAGAACTCTTTTTTTGCCTTGTATGTTAACAGATGTTAAAAAACAGAGCATGTTTTTACATTGTGTTTCGTATCACTTAACCATAAATTTTTAAGCTATACCTTTGAATTTTGAATTTCGGTGAGCGCATTCCCCGATGGCTTTGCCTCGGGGTAAGCGAACAAAACAATAAAAAAGTCCTTAACGGAATCGGATTCCTCGTCAGCTTTGCTGCGAGGAGTTTCAATTAGACTGGTTTTAAATACTGCGGTTGAGTTATTAATTTTTAATTTTAGCTCACCGTAAAAATAAATTATGATTTTTAGTTCTTCATTTGAAAATATTTACCTGCTTTTGCCTTTAATTGGGTTTGTTATTGGCCTTTTTGGTACCATGCTCGGTGGAGGTGGAGGCTTTTTCTTTTTGCCCGTGCTTACCTTAATTATTGGTGTGCCGGCGCATACTGCTGTTGCCACTTCGCTGGCAGCAACACTGCCAATTGGTTTGGTAGGCTCGTGGGGGCACTACCGAAAAGGGAATATCGATACCAATACGGGGGCCTTGTTTGGTATTGCCGGAATTGTTGGAGCTTTACTTGGAGCACGTATAACAAATTTGATTTCGGAGCCGCAGTTGAAAATACTTTTTGGAGTGTATTCCATTCTGATAGCCATAAACATGCTGGTTGCCGGTGTGCGCAAATACAAGGAAGTTGAAGCCCAAAAAAGTAAAGCGAAGCTGAAAGCGGTTCGAATTGGGAAAGGCTCGTTTTTTGGTTTAACGGCCGGATTAATTGCCGGAACATTCGGAACCAGCGGAACAGCTCCGATTATTGCCGGATTGTTTTCGATGCGATTACCTGTAAAATTAGTGGTTGGCACATCGTTACTGGTGGTTTTGGTTAACACCGTTTTTGCAGTTGGCGCGCACTTTTTAATGGGAAGTATCGATCTTACACTAATAGCATTTCTAACATCAGGTTCGGTAATTGGTGCGTTTTTGGGGCCACGGCTGTTCTCGAAATCGAAGATCGGAAAATCGGAGAAAAAGGTGAAGTACGTGTATGCTGCTGTGGTTGCCGCAATTGGTATATTAATGATTGTAAACAGATAATATGATTTTAACTATATACATATTCATTTTGTCGTATTTCGTGCTTGGCGCAGTAGGATTCTTTTTCATTAACCGGAAAAAGGAAAAAGCTGTGGCCCGAAAAAGCTGGACAAAATTCATTAGCTATTTTATTATAATCCACATTCTGTTTTTCAGCATCACAATAAAGCCGGTATTTTTCCAGGTTTTAGTTGGAATAATATTACTGGCCGGTGCGTTCGAACTTTTAAGGTTATATAAAAAGGCAAATTATCAGCAATCGGGCTTTGTAATCGTTTCCCTGTTAATTTATGCCGTTTTGGGGGCAGGTTTGTGGTTGTTTGGGGCTATGGATAATAAACTGGTGCTTTTTGCATTTCTGATCTTATCGATTTTTGATGCGTTTAGCCAAATCTCGGGGCAGTTATGGGGAAAAACCAAAATTGCACCTGAAATCAGTCCGAATAAAACCATTGGAGGTACAGTTGGTGGTGCTTTGTTTGCTTTCGCAAGCGGCTTTTTTCTAAACGGATTATACAACAACAAATGGTATGTGGTGGCTGGGCTCACATTGGGAATAATTGTTTTTGCCTTTTTAGGCGACATTGCAGCATCGTTATACAAACGGAAATTCGGGGTGAAAGATTATAGCAATTTAATACCGGGGCACGGCGGATTTCTTGACCGCTTTGATAGTTTAATTGCCGGAGGCGCCTGGGTAACATTTTTTTTTCTAATGATTGGTTCTTAACTTGAGCATTTCAGGAAAGGATAATAACAGTTCGATCAATAAAAGAACTTGAAAAACTTATTGAAGAATAACTTTGTTTATTGAAAACAGAGCGGGAAACAAAGGGGGACAATACCAGAGACTAAATTTTTTTTATGGGAAACACTATTACACTGTCAGTAGTATATTTTATTGCAATACTATTATTACTGGCTTTTAACGAGCTTAACTACAGGGAACTAAAAGTTAAAGGAGAGTTTACACGAAAGTTTGCGCATTTTACTGCCACAATTGCCGTGGTACCATTTCCATACATTTTTTCAAGTCATTGGTACGTGTTTGTGTTGGCATTAATATTTTTTGCGGCCCTGTTTATAACACAATACAGCAAACAGCTGAATTCGATTCACGATATCGACCGAAAATCGATTGGAAGTTACCTGTTACCGGCATCAATTTATCTTACATTTTTACTATCGGATATCGTCGATAGTAAATTTATCTTCATCCTGCCCATGCTGATTTTGGGCATCAGCGATCCGATGGCAGCCATTGTAGGAATGAGCTTTAAAACAAACAACCATAGAATAAAATTATTTGGTATCAATACCGGGAAATCAATTTTCGGATCGGGGGCATTTTTGCTAACCAGTTTTATTATCAGTTTGATAGCCTTATATTTTAATCGGGGTGTTTTCGATTTAAAAACCTTTTATGTTGGCCTGGCAGTTGCGTTAGTCAGCACGCTGGCAGAATTCCTCAGTTGGCGCGGATCCGACAATTTAACCATTCCCCTTGGGGCAGCTTTTACGCTTTTACTATTAATGTAGCGATGTAAAATGTAGCGGTGTTGTTGGCATTTCTGCCAAAAAAGGAGTAATTTGTATATAGTAGAACAGAAATTAGAGAAAACTGAATAGCTAAGTGAAGATTTTTAAAGTCTTCCAATCAAATATTACGTCATGAAGAAAATTGTTATAAACGGAGCCAACGGTTATGTTGCTTCAAATTTTATAAACGAATTATTGTTAGAGAACTACAAGGTAGTTGCACTCGCACGCAGTAATAAAAAATTTACTGCCGAAGAGCGGGTGAAAGCTGCCTTAAAAGAAATGAAAGGCGATGAGGATGTTGATTTTACAAATCTTGAAGTTCACGATTATTCGTTATTTGAAACCGATTTTGCACTGCAGGAAAGTGAGTTGAAAACCATTTTGGGAGGAAACATCGATTACTTTCATTTTGCAGCAAGTTTAAAATTTGATATCAAATCGAAGGAAGAGATATTTGGAACAAACCTGCAGGGAGTAACCAACTCGATTAATACTTTTCAGAAATATTCGGCAAAAGAATCGCGTTTTTATTTTGTAAGCACAGCCTACTCATGCGGTCGTATCGACGAGCCGTTTAAAGAAAAATTTTACGATAATGCAGAGATTGATGCCTTCCGTAATTACTACGAGCAATCGAAACGTTATGCCGAAAATGTAATTAAAGATTACATCGATAATAAAGGATTAAACGCTTGTATTTTGCGTTTGTCGCAGGTCGTGGGAAACAACAAAACCGGCGTAACAAAAACCGACTACGGCATTTTCGATTTCTCGAAACGGGTACAAAAACTGGCAAAAAAATATCCTGACAGTGTAATTCGCTTAAAACTTGATCCTGAATCAACACAAAACCTTATTCCTATCGATACCGCAGTAACTTACCTGATGAGTGCCGTAAAAGCTGAACAGGTGCCGGTTATTCTGAATTTAATTGCCAAAAAATCGGTGAAAAATGCCGACATTCTGGGAAGCATCAGTAGTTTAATGCCAATTAACCTCGTTCCTGATATGACCCTGGAGAAAGAGCAAATGAATTCGCTCGAGCGGATTATGGCCATTGGTATGTCGTTTACAGGTGCCTACATCGATACCAACATTGTTTTCGATACCACCAACCTCGATTCGATTGTTAACCAGGAAGTAAGCGAGGTAACAGCCGAGTCGGTACACCGTATGCTTAGCTATTTCCTGAATGGTGACACCCACCAACAGGAGAACGAAATTAAAGCTGCGGTATAAATCATTTTAATTTCAGAAACTAAATTTTAGGTTTACACCCATTAAGTTTAAACGAGGATTATGAAGAAAATTTTTGTACGTGGCGAGAATATTATAAATCTGCCAAATGCGATTAGTTTATACCGTTTATTAGCATTTCCGGTAATATTTTATGCCGCCCTTGTAGGCAACGAATCGTTGTTTGTATGGTTGCTTTGTATTAGTTTGGTAAGCGATGTGGCCGACGGAAACCTGGCCCGCTACCTGAAATTGCAAACACATTTTGGCGCTGCGCTCGATAACCTGGCCGATATTTGTACCTATGCCATGGCCATTTTAGGGCTGTTTGTATTTAAATGGGCCGATATTGAACCGCACAGCTGGTTCCTGTTCCTCTTCCTGGGATTGTTTGTAGTGAGCTACATTGTTTCGTTTGCGCGCTTCGGTAAAATTCCTGGGTTGCACTTGTATTCCGCTGTTTCGGCCGGATATGTGCAAAGTATATTCTTTTTTGTATTGTTTGTATTCGGGTTTTACACCTGGTTTTTCTACCTGGCAGTGGGGTGGGGAATTATAGCCTACACCGAAAAGATATTTGTACTCTTTAAACTCGACGATATAAAGATTGGGGTGAAGGGCCTCTACTGGTTAATAAAAGCAGAAAAGGAAGCAAAATAATTGCAAAGCCACATTCATTCGGATGTGGCTTTTTTGTTTTTGTATAGTTTGATTTTCTTATCTGCATGCACCTGAGCTTGTTTACTACTGTTTTCCATAAAATTTTATATCTTTCACCTCATATTTATAAACCCAACTTTAAGTTAATTACCATGAAAAGAACCGCTTCGCTTTTTATTATTGCACTGTTTATGCTTTGTTCGGCCAGTGTTATGGCACAATATTCATCTGTTACTTTTTTGGGAGGTGCAAATATGGCCACCACCGACATGAAATTTGGAACGGGAGAAACCGATGTAGAAGATTCCTATAAGGCCTTGTATGGAATGAATATTGGGGCGCTGTACGAATATGTTTTAAACAAAGATAAATCGCAGGAATTCGCTGTTGAAAGCGGATTGCTATTCGAAACAAAGGGTTTTCATAAAAAGCTGGAAGCATCGGAAAATAAAACCACACTTTATTTTATCGATGTTCCGTTGTATGTGAAATATCTCCATCGTTTCAGGAGCAGAAACAAGTTCTATGTTGGTGCCGGTCCTTTTGTAGGAATGGGACTTTTTGGTAATGCTGATTACTCCAACGATTCGGAATCACTTAAATTCGGAAACGATTCCATTGAACATGATTATAAAAGACTGGATTACGGTGTAAGCGGGAAAGTAGGTTTTCTGTTTTTAAACGGTTTTAACATGTGCGCTTCGTATGATTATGGTTTGGCAGATATTGCAACGGCGGAAATTCAGGAAACAAAAACACGAGTTTTACGTTTATCGCTTGGTTATACATTAAGATTACACGATTAAAATAGCCAAACCATCACATCTGTAAATAAGTGAAAGCAGGTTCTGAAAATTTACCGGTTTACAGCTTGCACAATTTTAGTTCGGAAGAACGGGCAAGCCAGCAGTTTCAGGTTGAGGTATTTGATGCCAACCGGCATTTTGCTGTAAAGTACCCGCATCGTCACGATTTTTTTGAAGTGTTGTACCTGCACAAGGGCAGCGGCTCGCACGTTATCGATGGTAATAAATACGATATCGAGCCACCTTGTGTATTTTTTATGTCGCCGGGGCAGGCACACAAAATCGAGCTTTCACACGATATCGACGGTTTCATTTTTATTTTTACCGCCGATTTTTACCTGCTCAACCAGCGAAATCCTAACCGCTTAATTGAATTCCCTTTCTTTTTTACCATCCGGCAGGATAACCCACCACTGGTTTTAACGAATGAGGCCGACAAACTTTTTCTGGAGAGTTTGTTTAAAAAAGGTGTTGATGAAATTGGCAAGCCCGAAGGTTATTCCATCGATATTTTACGATCGGTACTCGACCTTATTTTAACAACCAGCGCATCGCTCTACCCGTATGACGAGAACCGCTGGAAAGGAAAAGGGCACATTGTGGTGAAAAAATTCTTTCAGTTGCTGGAGGAGCATTTTCACGAAAATCTTTCGGTGGCGCAGTATGCCGATATTATGGCGCTAACACCAAATCATTTAACGCAAACGGTAACCCAGCTAACCGGGAAAACTTCGTCGCAGATTATTAAAGCAAAACAGATTATCGAGATTAAACGCCTGCTGGTACACACCAACCTCAGTGTTTCGGAAATTGCTGCAAAAATGAACTTCCCCGATCAAAGTTATTTTGCCAAATTCTTTAAACGCGAAGTCGGTGTTTCGCCTCTGCAGTTTCGCACACAATCGCTCTAATGGTGGTAAAATGCCATATTTTTTACATTATTTAAGCCGTTGAAAATTAATGGTGTAATTTTAATCCTTAAAACAGAGTTAAAACCCAAATCCATGAAAATTACCTAAAAATCATGTAATTTTACATTTCAGGCGAGCAGAAATTTTGTTGCTTTGTATTCAGGTTGGTGTATTTGCAAACAAACCGCCGGCTATTGCAGCTTAAAAGAATATTAATCGTAAAAAATAATAGATCATGGAAAATTATTTCAATACATTGCCACTTCGTCTTCAGTTAGACCAGTTGGGAAAATGCGACTTTATGGATGAGTCGGAATTTGCAGACGGAGTAGAAAAGCTGAAAGGAAAACAAATTGTAGTATTGGGCTGTGGAGCGCAGGGATTAAACCAGGGCTTGAACCTTCGCGACAGTGGGTTGAATGTAGCTTATGCGCTGCGTCAAACTGCCATCGACGAAAAACGTGCCTCATACATTAATGCTACCGAAAACGGTTTTGAAGTAGGTACTTTCGAAGAATTGGTGCCTAAGGCCGACCTGGTATTGAATCTTACGCCCGATAAACAACATACTCCGGTAGTAAACAAGGTGGTTCCATTGATGAAAAAAGGTGCTTGCCTGGCTTACTCGCATGGTTTTAATATTGTTGAAGAAGGTATGCAGATTCGCGACGATATTACCGTAATTATGGTGGCTCCTAAATCTCCTGGTTCAGAGGTTCGTGCCGAGTACCTGCGTGGATTCGGTGTACCTACACTAATTGCAGTTCACCGCGAAAATGATCCGAACGGCGATGGTTTGGAAATTGCAAAAGCTTATGCTGTTGGAACAGGTGGTCATAAAGCAGGTGTATTGCTTTCTTCGTTTGTGGCCGAAGTAAAATCAGATCTGATGGGCGAGCAAACCATTCTTTGTGGTTTATTGCAAACCGGTTCTATCCTGAGCTTCAATAAAATGATTGAAAAAGGAATCGACGCCGGTTATGCATCAAAACTGATTCAGTACGGATGGGAAACAATTACTGAAGCCTTAAAACTTGGTGGAATTACCAATATGATGGATCGTTTGTCGAATCCGGCTAAAATTGAGGCTTATAAACTTTCAGAAGAATTGAAAGAAATTATGCGTCCGTTGTTTGAAAAACACATGGATGATATTATGTCAGGTCAATTCTCGTCAACTATGATGGAAGACTGGGCCAACGATGATAAAAACTTGTTGGGATGGCGTGCTGCTACCGGCGAAACGGCTTTCGAGAAAACTCCGGCTGGCGACATTGAAATTAGCGAGCAGGAATATTTCGACAATGGAACTTTAATGGTTGCCTTTGTAAAATCGGGTGTTGAGCTGGCATTTGAAGTAATGACAGAATCAGGCATTAAAGAGGAATCGGCTTATTACGAGTCGTTACACGAAACGCCGCTTATTGCCAACACCATTGCGCGTAAAAAACTGTTCGAAATGAACCGTACAATTTCTGATACTGCAGAATACGGTTGTTACCTTTTCGATCACGCCTGTAAGCCGCTTTTGGCCGACTTCATGAAAAAAATTGATACTGATGTAATCGGTAAAAATTTCAACGAAGGAAAAACAGCACACGTTGACAACAAAGAGCTGATTGAAATTAACGACGAAATTCGTTACCACGATGTGGAGATTATTGGTGCCGAATTGCGCGAAGCAATGGAATCAATGAAATCGATTATTTAAGAAGATATTCTTTTTGAAAGATTAAAAACAGACGATCAGATAAAATTCAAAGCTGGCTCTGCCTTTTAGGTGGGGCCAGTTTTTTTTGTTTCACTTCATATGGTCATTGCTTTGGATTACCAGTAAAAGCAGGAGGACTTACGTTTTTATGAACTGCAAAGATGCGGCGCAGGAATGTTTGTATTTCAATACACTTTGCAATTGCGCCTTTTTTATAACCCCGGGCGACACTCTCCTGGATCACATTGAAAAGTAGGTGGAGGAGTAAAAAATATCTCACTCAGAAGTTTCAATATTGAATAAAAGCGACCAAGTATAAGCAACATTCTTTTGGCTTATCAGCCGGATTCTACTCTTTGGTTTAGCCCAAAGAGTAGACAGAAAACCCAAGGCTGCGCCCGCTTCCCTCGGAAAAGCTACGCG
>NZ_FOHT01000040.1:0-41427 GCF_900111425.1 Draconibacterium orientale
ACGTTTGATCTTATTGTCATATCCACCTTTAAGATACAAATCTTAAAGGGACAATAAAAACAAAGGCTGTCCAATTTTACTTTTTGGACAGCCTCATTCTCCTTTAAATCAGCCTCGCTTACCGAGCCGGGATGAAAAGTAGCTGTTGAATTAGCGATGTAATAATTGTAGATGTCTTTAATCAGACCTAAGTCTTTCTTCTCCAGCACTTCGAGGCGAATCGCATTATTCATTCGATAAAACTACTTTACGGCAATCGTTTCAATTTCAATCATCAGCCCCAGCGGCAGTTCTTTTACGGCAAAAGCTGCTCTTGCCGGTGGAGTTTCGCTGTAATATTTTCCGTAAACTTCGTTCATGGCTTTAAAATTGGCCATGTCGCTTAACAGGCAAGTCGATTTTACCACATCAGAAAAAGAATAACCGGCCTCTTTTAAAACTTCGCCAATATTTCTCATTACCTGCTCGGTTTGTTCTGTTATCCCACCTTCAACAACTTTCATCGTTGCCGGATCGAGTGGTACCTGACCTGAAATATAAAGTATTCCGTTTACTTCAACAGCCTGGCTGTAGGGGCCAATGGCTGCAGGTGCTTTTTCTGTAGCTATAATACGTTTCATCGTGTAAATTTTTCGTGTGAAGATACAAGAATATGCCCCAATTTTCAAGATCGGCAAAGAAGCAATAAAACTTATTAATGGAAAGTAAACAAATACATATTCCCGATTATTGTTAAATGCGGAAGAAGCCATTTTTCTGCAAAAATGCATCTCTCCGCACTTAAAGAGCCTCATTTTTTTGCAAAAATGCATCTCTCCGCACTTAAAGGGCCTCATTTTCTTGTAAAAATGCATCTCTCCGCACCTGGAGGGGGGCATTATTTTGTAAAAACACTGCCTTCCGCGATTAAAGGGGGCCATTTTTTTATAAAACCGCGGCTCTCCACATGCGGAAGGATACGCTTTTAGACAAAAACGCTGCCCTTTAACTACAGAAACAAACGTTTTTGCAATGTAATTATCGCTTAGAACCGGAAGTTGTCGTAGTGGCTTTGCTGTTTCTGGATTTTCAGATCCTGTAGCATCGATGAAGAGGCGCTAATGGTAAAGCTGTAACTTTTACGGTAGCCAAAAGGCACAAAGTTAAACGACATGTTCCAGCAGTGCAGGTCGCGGTTCAGGCGGAACGAGGTTAATGCAAACTCGCCTTCCTGAATATCGAAGTTCGTCATGGCGCTCATTTGCCACTTACTGGTGATACTAACATTACCACGTAAACCTAAAGTTTGTGTCACCCGCCCATTCGGGTTACTGGCGCTGGTTGCTCCGGTATAATTTAAACTGTAGTCGAAACCAAAATCCCAGGGCATACTAAAATCAAGATAATCATCAAAAATAGGCGGCAGCACTTCTTCTTCAGGCCCGGGAGTTTCTTCCTGGTCGCTTCCTTCGTTGTTTTCGCCCTTTTTCTTGTCCTTCGAATTAAAATTCATTCCAAACGAAAGGTTGGCCCGGGTTACACGCCCCAGTTTGCCCAAACCATTGCGTTCGTTCCAGGCATATTTATGAATGCGCCGATAGTTCTCGTCCACCATATACGGATCGAGCGTGGTTCCCATGTTAATACTAACACCAGCCACAGTAGTACGTGCACGGATAGAAAACGGCGCCAGGTTTAAGGAGTCGCGAATCAGGTCGTAGGATGAAGAAATACTCAGGTTGTCAATAATTTTTACCTTCTTGTATTGCTGTTCTTCATCGGTTTTGGTTGAATCGCGCACATCCAGCTTTTTCATTTCCAGGTTGTTGTTCAGCGAGAAATTAATCGATCCCGATTCTCCCCTTCCGGGCGAGCCACCATAAATACCACCCAAGTTGGTATCGAAGTAGCGGGTATTACCTTCGTCATCAACCTGCACCTCCTGCCAGTATTCGTAATGTTCCTTACCAAAATCGGGGCGGTAACTAAACGATACCGATGGCGACATTTTGTGGCGAATGCGCTGAATTTTGGAATTGGGATTCCGAGGGGTGTAAAAACCATAAATATTGGTTGATGCACTAATACTGTACGAATAATCGTAAACGCGGTTTAAACCGGTAATCGTATCAATTCTAATATTATCGGGAATGTTTGAAGGATTGTCGGTAAACTCACCATCTTCAACATAGTTGTAATTGTATTTTTTGAAATACCATTTTTCGTTGTAACTAATGCCCGGACTAAAATTAATAGTACCCAGGTTAAAACTCGGGAACGAAATAGGCAAATTATGGCGAATACCGTTTTTCCAGTCGGTAGCAAACGAGCTGCTAAGTATTTCGCTTTCTTTGGCGTTAATCGAGTTTCTGAAGTTGGCCGTATAATTAATACCAAATTTTTCGTAAAACTTTACCGATCCGCTACGGTTCTTTTTCCTGAACGGATAGACTTTTGCCATGTTAAAGGTCATTTCGGGTAACGACAACGACATGGTGCTGTCTTTTGTGTTTTGCGAATGACGCAGGTTCATCGAAAAGTTGAAAGGCGTATTCTCAAAATTTCGCGAATACGATATACTCGACGATTTTGTGGTCGTCAGGTAATCGTTCATGTTGTAGGCATTTTGCTTATCATATCCGCTCGACGAAACGTTCACACTTGCCGAGAAGGTTTGGTTAGGATTCGCTTTTGCATCTTGCGAGTGCGACCACAAAATTTTATATTGTGTACCTACCGAATAATTCGCCAAACCTTGTTCTCCGTATTTGTTTTTGGCATATTCAAACCCGAAGTTACCACCAAACTTGTAACGTTTTTTATAATTTGTTCTAATACGTGTACCCCACGAACCACGCGAATAAATATCGCCCTGAACGGCTAAATCGAAATATTCGCTTGCTGCCCAGTAATAACCTCCGTCGCGCAAAAAGAATCCACGGTTTTGCTCTTCACCGTATTTCGGAATAAGAATACCCGACGAGTACGTTGGCGAATTAGGGAAATACCCAAACGGCAGAATGGGAAAGTAAATCGGAAAATCTTCCAGAACCATGTAGGCCGGTCCGGTAATAATTTTATTGTTCGATACTACTTTTGCCTTGGTTAAATGCAGGTAAAAGTGCGGATGATCGGCATCGCAGGTGGTATATTTGGCATCTTTGGTTATAAACACTTCTTTGCCAATCTTTTTGGTTCGGTCGCTGTGAATAAATCCTTCGCCCTGTGCCGATACCACTTTGGTAATAAACGCTTTCTCTGTTTCGAAATTATAGCGCATCGTTTCCGACTCGTATTCTTCAGAACCTTGCCGGAACAAGGGTTTTTGCGTCATCTCTCCCAACGAATCCGGAATTCCTTCGGCATAAATTTCCTTGGTTTCCAAATCCAGCTCAATATAGTAGGCCTCCAGTTCAATATTTTGGTAAGTAACTTTTGCCTGGTTATATAAATACACCTTTTGCCCGTCGAGCGAAACAATCATCGAGTCGGCGGCGGTGTAATCAATAGGCGCATCAATTACGGGCTTTTCCTCGTTTGCCATTCCCATTGTATCAGTACTGGTACTATCAATTACAGTGGTGTCCTGTAAGCTGTAATACTCTGTCAGAATAGAATCGGGTTCCTGCTGCTGCGGAGCCACACTAATGGTTGGTTCCTGAGCCAGAATTAAAAAAGGAGCTACCAGGAATATATATGTGATGATTATTTTATACAAAATGTTTTCTGCGTTTCAAAATCTACTTGGCTGCACAAAAATATAAATATGGCGAATACTGAAGTGCTATAAAATGTAAAATATTACTAATATTTCTATTTTTACGTTCATAAGCTGTTAGCGGGGCAAAACAAATAAATAAAATGGTACCGAACAAATACTAACACTTTGCTTTTATGTGTTTATATATAAAAATACTGACCAGTTATTTACATGACACAACAAGGTTTAAAATTACTTCTGTTCATTTGTAGCGTTTGTTGGGCAATAACATCTTTTTCCGACAACCTGATTTCAGCTGAAAACCAAAAAGAAGGCGTTTCAGTTGTGGTTATCGACCCTGGACATGGCGGCCGCGACCTTGGTGCATCGTTTGGCAACGCCGTTGAAAAAAACATTGTGCTCGATATTGCCTTAAAACTTGGCACCACAATAAAAGAGAACTACCCCGATGTAAAAGTAATTTACACCCGCACCACCGATGTTTTTATACCATTATATAAGCGGGCCGAAATTGCCAATAAAAACGAGGCCGATCTTTTTATATCAATCCATGTAAATGCAGTTGGCGCCCGAAGTGTGCAGGGAACCGAAACGTTTGTGCTGGGGCTTCACCGAAACGAGGATAACCTGGAAGTAGCCAAAAAGGAAAATGCTGTAATTCTTTTAGAAGACGATTACAACACCACGTACGAAGGTTTTGACCCGAATCTTCCCGAGTCGTACATTATGTTTGAAACCATGCAGGAAGAATTTCAGGGACAAAGTGTTATGCTGGCATCGAGTATTCAGAATGAATTTCGCGATTATGCCAAACGCCTCGACCGAAGTGTAAAAATGGCCGGTTTTTTGGTTTTACGCCAAACAACCATGCCCAGCGTTTTAATCGAAACCGGTTTTATAAGCCATAACGGCGAGCGGCAATACCTTACCAGCGAAGCCGGCAGAACACGACTTGCCTATGCCATTTTCAGGGCTTTTCGCGAATATAAATCGGATATCGAGCAGCGCAGTAGTTTTCACCTGGTAACCGAAAACAACACGAAGCCTGTTAACAATCAAAATACCGGTTCAGCGCCATCGGAATTACCGCTGGCACAATCAGCTGGCCGGGCGCAGCAACAAAAGACTGATGATGTATTTTATTCGGTGCAAATAATGGCCTTAACACGAAAACTGGAAACTACGCCCGATAATTTCAAGGGCGAACAAAATATCTTTCGCCTGGAAGGGCAAAACCTCAACCGTTACTTTTCGGGAAACTTTAAATCGCTTGAAGAAGCCGAGCAGGAACAACATCGGATACGCACGAAGTACCCCAATGCCTTTGTTGTTGCTTTCAAAAATAATAAGTTAATTTCGGTAAAAAAGCTAAGCGGGCATTGATTAATCCCTCGGGAATTGGCTACTTTTACATTAAAATCTTATTTTTCCGCCATGAAGAATGCAAAATACACGAAACTTGGAATTTTAATCGTCTTTTCATTAGCCGCATTGATTTGGGGTTTAAGTTTTCTGAAAGGCAACGACATATTTAAACAAAACGACTATTACCATGTGTATTATAACCGCGTTGACGGGCTTGTAAAATCGAACGACGTAACACTCAACGGATTCAAGATCGGCCAGGTTACAGATTTAAAATTTGCTCCCGATAACTCCGGGCGGCTGATCGTAAGCTTTGCCGTTAATTCATCATTCAAAATTCCGGTAAATTCTACCGCCCGTATTATCAGCAGCGACATTATGGGAACGCGATCGATAGAAATTGTGTACAGCGGCGAAAACGAAATGTATAAATCGAACGATACCATTCCCGGATCGATTGAAGCCGGGCTGAAGGACCAGGTGAGCATGCAGGTACTTCCGCTAAAAAATAAAGCAGAAGAATTGCTGAGCACCGTTGATTCGGCCATTACCGTACTTACCATTATTTTTAATGAAGATGCGCGCGAAAACCTCACCACCAGTTTTGCCAAAATAAACCAAACTGTTGAAAACATTGAAGCAACAACTGCCGATCTCCAGGAAATTATGGCCTCCGAGAAAGGAAATGTAAAAAATATTGTTTCGAATATTGAAGAACTAACGGCAACGTTTAAAAATAACGCAGCCGAATTTGAAGCAACCATTCAAAACCTGAATCGATTTTCAGATACACTGGCCAATGTTTCTGTTACCCCTGTATTAAATAACCTGGCCAACGCATCGGCCGAACTAGAAAATATACTGGAAAAACTGAACAGCGACGACAACTCAGCCGGCCTTTTGCTCAACGACGACGACTTATACCAGTCGATAAATACACTTTCGGAGAATATGGGATTCCTGATTGGCGATATTCAACAAAACCCAAAACGCTACCTTCAGGTTTCAGCCTTCGATTTTGGCAAGGAAGTATATATTAATACCAAAAACGATGCTTCAGCAAAAGATATCGTTTTTAAAGTTCACCTGCTTTCAACCAAAACACAGCTGGGTACCAATGCCAAAATTTTTGAAGAAATAGATGATGTGGAAGAATACACCACAGGAAATGTTTATAACTATTTAACCGGAGCAACGAGCAAGTACAGCGAGATAGAAGAAATCTATCAAAATTTACGTTTTCAATTTCCTGAATCGAGTATCGTTGCTTTCAAAAATGGCCGGCTTATCAAGCTTAAGAAGGCGTTGAAACAAATACAGTAATTAACTGCAATATGTTAATAGCCATGTGCTCAAAAAAACGACCCCACCAGACCCCACCGGCTATATAGTTATCGTTCAACTACTTAAAAACAAGCGCCTGATTCTTAGTGTCTTATAAATATTTTGCAAATTTAAAATTTTAAACGCCTGACCTATAACCAACTATGACAAATGTTGTTTTTACAATAGAATTATGATTTTTTTTTTAACTTTTTTTTCGCAACTTTTGTCCTCGGAATACCACTAGGGAAATTTTTTTGTAGAACCTCATTATCCAGCAATTGTAAATGAACAACGAATACAGATCTGCATGGGAAAAATGCCTCAACGTTATTAAAGATAACGTTCCTAGCAGCAGTTTTAAAACCTGGTTTGAGCCGATAGAACCGGTTAAATTGGAAAATAAAGTATTAACTATTCAAGTGCCAAGTGCCTTTTTTTACGAGTACCTTGAAGAACAGTTTATCGATATTCTTCGCAAGACACTTCGTATGGTTTTGGGTAACGGAGCCAAATTGGAATATAACGTTGTTTTAAGCAATAAAAACAGTAATGAACCGTATACTGTTAGTTATCCAACGAATAACAACAACAAAATTCAAAATAAACCACTTACTGTGCCTTTAAAAGCAGAGGAAAAAGCAACAATAAAAAATCCGTTTATAATTCCGGGGATCCAGAAATTACAGATCGACCCGCAATTAAAAGCAGACAACACCTTCGAAAATTTTGTTGAAGGCGATTGTAACCGACTGGCGCGCAGTGCAGGTTTTGCCGTTGCACAAAATCCGGGAGGAACAGCTTTTAATCCCTTAATGATTTACGGTAACTCTGGTTTGGGAAAAACACACTTGTCGCAAGCCATTGGTATTCAGGTAAAAGAAAACTTCCCCGACAAAGTGGTTTTGTATGTAAACGCAAATAAATTTCAAACACAATTTACCGAGGCAACACGTAATAATAACCGCAACGACTTTTTACACTTCTACCAAATGGTTGATGTGTTAATTCTTGACGACGTGCATGAATTTGCCGGGAAAGAAAAAACACAGGAAACATTCTTCCACATTTTCAACCACTTGCACCAAATGGGTAAGCAGCTGATTTTAACATCAGACAAGCCGCCTATTGAGTTAAAAGGAATGGAACAGCGCTTACTGTCGCGTTTTAAGTGGGGACTAACAGCTGACTTGCAAACTCCCGACTTTGAAACCCGCATGGAAATTCTGCGTCGGAAAATTTATAAAGACGGCATTACCCTTTCGGAAGAAGTAATGGAATACATTGCATCGCATGTAACCAATAACGTACGCGAGCTGGAAGGTGCATTGGTTTCGTTGCTGGCGCAGTCGATGTTGAACAAACGCGAAATCACCCTGGAGCTGGCAGCCAAGCTGATCAACAAACTGGTTAAAAACTCAAAACGCGAGCTTTCTATCGAGTACATCTCAAAGGTTGTTTGCGACTATTTCAGCATGCCCGTTGATGCACTGCAAACCAAAACCAGGAAACGCGAAATCGTTCAGGCACGGCAAATCGCCATGTATTTCTCGAAAAGTTTAACGAAATACTCGCTGGCAAGTATTGGGGCACAAATTGGCAGTAAAGACCACGCCACGGTTCTCCACGCCTGCAAAACGGTAAACAACCTGAAGGATACCGATAAGAATTTCCGACAGTTTGTTGAAGACATAGAAAAGAAATTAAAAATGTAATACCGGCAGGCTTTTAAGCCTGCCTTTTTTTTGCCCGTATGATTTATCTGATCCTGTGCATCCTTTCATCGTCAATGATTTATGTGATTTTCAGAGTTGCAAAAAATTACAATTGTAAACTCCAGTCGCTAATCACAATAAATTATTTGGCAGCCAGTTTGCTGGGCATCCTTTTGTTTCAACCCTTTGCCGAAAACGAAAACCCGTTAGCACTTCCCCACTGGATGCCTTTCGCTGTAATCCTTGGCATCCTTTTTATTGCCGTGTTTTACCTTATTGGGTACAGCTCGCAAAAAGCAGGAATTACCGTAACCACACTGGCCAATAAATTATCGCTGGTTTTTCCGGTGGCATTCTCGCTAATCTATTTTAACGAAGCGCTTTCAATAATAAAAGCTATTGGAATAGTTACCGCCATAATTGCCGTTGGATTAACAGTTTACAAAAAAGAAATAACCAGAACAAACCTCATTTATATTGTTTTGCCGCTGTTTTTGTTTTTAGGAAGCGGAGTAATCGACTCGCTGGTAAAATATGTTCAGGCTGAAAAAATCTCCGACAGTGAAACCTCGCTATACACCATTTTAGTGTTTATGGTAGCCTTTTTATGTGGAGTTCTCGTTACTGTTTTCACAAAAACATACCGGCAACGACTGAATCCGGCAACACTACTATTCGGAACACTTTTGGGTGTGGTAAATTTTGGTTCACTCTACTTTATAATAAAAGCATTGAATAATTCGGGACTGGAAAGTTCGCTCGTTTTCGCCCTGAATAATATGGCAATCGTCGCCTTTACGGCCATTTTAGGCAAGGTACTTTTTAAAGAACGCCTGAATAAAATTAACTTTGCGGGTGTTGTTTTAGCACTCATCAGTTTATATTTTTTGTTGTAATGGACGATCAATACAAAACCATAGAAACACCAAGTACCGGCTACTTTAAAGATAAAGGCAGCAAGTTCTACTCGTATGCCTACCCATTAAAAGATGAAGAAGAAGTAAAAGAGCTGGTTGCCGCATTAAAGAAAGAACACCACAGTGCCCGCCATCATTGCTATGCATGGCGATTGGGCACCGAAGAAATCCGTACCCGCGCCAACGACGACGGAGAACCTTCATCAACGGCCGGTAAACCGATTTTGGGGCAATTGCAAAGCTACGAGCTAACCAATATTCTGGTGGTGGTAGTTCGCTATTTCGGCGGAACGCTGCTTGGCGTTAGCGGCCTTATCAATGCCTATCGCCAGGCGACAGTTGAAGCACTGAACAATGCCGATATTTTATCAAAACTCATTGAAATTCAGCATGAACTAAAATTTGAATACGCCCTGCTGAATACCGTTATGAACAAGCTAAAACAGGATAATTACGATATTGTAACCACCGATTTTCAGGAAAGCTGCCGGCTGATATTTAAAACACGAAAGTCGGAAGCTGAAAAGGCTTTCCAATCGTTTAACGAAATCTACGGGATAGAAATAAAACGACTGGATTAGTATTTATCGGTGTTAATAAAATGCTGATAAGTACGCTACACTATTTTTGACAAACATTAAGTAACACTGTATTTTTGAACCATGATGCTACGCGTGATATTCCACTTTAATTTTCTTGAGCGAGGCACTAAAAATTGCTTTGAGAAGATTTCTCTTTCCCATCGCTGCATCAGACGATTTTTAAAAGCAATCGTATTTTTCTATAAAAAAGGTTCTACTTTTTTTCACAATAACGAAGACCAACATTTTATTTTCCAAAATGTTGGTCTTCGTTTTTTAGGTCAATCAATTTATCAAATTCAATATTTAAGGCAATGAAGAAGGATTTAATTTCAATCACAGATTTCTCGAAAGATGAATATCTGAGAATTATGGACCTGGCTGCAGATTTTGAAGCAAATCCGAACCAGGAACTGTTGAAAGGGAAAGTTGTTGCCTCCCTTTTTTTTGAGCCATCAACACGCACACGCTTAAGTTTCGAAACAGCCATTAATCGTTTGGGGGGACGAATTGTTGGCTTTGCCGATCCGGATAGCTCCAGTGCAACAAAAGGCGAAACACTGCACGACACCATACGGATGGTAAGCAACTACGCCGACCTGATTGTTATGCGCCACCCGCTGGAAGGAGCAGCACGCTATGCTGCTGAGGTTTCCAGCGTGCCTATTATTAACGCCGGCGACGGAGCGAACCAGCACCCAACTCAAACCCTGCTCGACATGTATTCGATTTTAAAAACGCAGGGAACGCTCGACAACATTAACCTGTTTATGGTTGGCGACCTGAAATTCGGAAGGACAGTACATTCGCTCTTGCAGGCCATGTCCGAATTCGAAAATCCGATTTTTAACTTCATTGCACCAGAAAGTTTGCAAATGCCACGCGGCTATAAACACCACCTGGAAGAAAGAGGTATTCGTTATTTTGAGCACGAAGAATTTACCGATATTATTTCGGAAGCCGATATTATTTACATGACCCGTGTTCAGAAAGAACGTTTTTCGGACCCCATGGAGTACGAAAAAGTGAAAGATGTTTACATTTTAAATAAAGCGATGCTGGAAAACACCAAACCAAATGTTCGGGTGTTGCATCCACTGCCACGCGTTAACGAAATTGCCACCGATGTTGACAGTAGTGAAAAAGCTTACTATTTCGATCAGGCACTGAACGGCGTTTTCACCCGCGAAGCAATTATCTCTCACGTAATGAACCTTAAATAATACCGCCATGGAAAAGAATGACATGAAAAAGAAGCTAAAATTAAAAGTTAGCGCCATTAAAGATGGAACAGTGATCGACCATATTCCTGCAAAAAGTTTATTTGAGGTAATTTCAATATTAGGGCTCGATAAAATTGAAAACCAAATCACTTTCGGAACCAATCTGGAAAGTGGGAAATTGGGGGCAAAAGCCATTATAAAAGTATCGGATAAGTTTTTTGAAAACGACGAGATCAACAAAATTGCACTGATTGCACCACACGCCAAACTCAACATCATCAGAGATTACGAGGTGGCCGAAAAGAAAATTGTTGAGATCCCACAAAAAATTACAGGAATTGTAAAATGCTTTAATCCGAAGTGTATTACCAACCACGAAAAGATAACTACCTCTTTTAGAGTAATTAATACAAACCCGGTTGCTTTAAAATGTAAATACTGCGAAAAGATAACGGCAGAAGACCAAATAAAAATGTTGTAAGAAATAACTGTTTTCAGCTAAATCCGCCTTTAAAAAGAAACAAGAAGGCGGATTTTTTATATATTTGCACGACCAAAATCGAACAGCTATAAACACTGAGCGATTTGGAAAGTTCTTAACAGATTTGCCCAGTTGGCGGAATTGGTAGACGCGCTAGTTTCAGGGACTAGTATTCTTATGAATGTGAAGGTTCGAGTCCTTTACTGGGCACCAGGAGAAATCCAAATAAAATCAAAAGCACTTAAAATCAATATTTTAAGTGCTTTTTTGTTTTCGACAGTCAATCTTTTGAATTGAAGCGGTTCTTTTTTGAGTTCAAGTCCTTATTTTTTGAGTTCAAGTGGTAATTTTTTGAGTTGAAGCGCTTATTTTTTGAATTGAAGCAGTTATTTTTTAAGTTGAAGTGCTTGTTTTTTTGATACAATGAGATATTTCCTCCCGGCGCTGCTCAATTTGCGGTGTGGTTCTCTAATACTTCATGAAAAACTACTCCGGGAATTAAACTTTTGCTTTTGGTTATCATCTAAAGCGGTTGAACTTCACAATAAAAAACAAAATTGAAATGAAACGAACAGTATTTTTAGTAATGGCGCTGGTAAGTGCACTGGTAATTTCGTGCAACAACGGAGGAAATAATTCGCGTCAACTACCATTTGGCAACGGTGGCGGAATGGGCCCCGGAAATTTTGATCCGCAGGCCATGATGGACCGCATGGTGGACGATATGGACGAAACACTGGATTTAAGCAACGAACAGGAAGACCAGATCCGTAAAATTATGGAAGAGAATTTTGAGAATATGGCTGCCATGCGCGAAGAAATGCAAAACAGCGGCGCCGGTTTTGAAGGCATGCGCGAGAAAATGCAAAAAGTACGCGAGGAGCAAGATGCCAAAATGAAAACCGTTCTTTCGGAACAGCAATGGGAGCAATACCAGGTAATGCAGGAAGAAAGACGAGCACGCAGAGGCCAGGGTGGCTTCCCTCCTCAGAATTAGTTCTCAGTTTGCAGTCGCAGTGAGCAGAAAGATCCGATCCGTATTGTTAAAAATTAAACGGATCGGATCTTTTATTTTATGCGCAATTGTTATTAGGCAGGCCAAAAGTTGTACCTCTATCCACTTTAATTCTTTTTACCCCTCACCCGTCAATTGACGGAAACTCACAAGGGGAGCCGGCATCAAGCCAAGTTCTAGGTTTCATTGAAGCTTTTTTCCCTTTTTAAGGGAAAATGTCGACAGACAAAAGGGTAAAGCATTTTTCAATACTTTTTCTAATTTTCAATACCCTACCCCTCATCCGTCAATTGACGGAAACTCACAAGGGGAGCCGGCATCAAGCTAAGTTCTAGGTTTCATTGAAGCTTTTTTCCCTTTTTAAGGGAAAATGTCGATAGACAAAAGGGTAAAGCATTTTTCAATACTTTTTCCAATTTTCAATACCTTACCCCTCACCCTTCGGGAGCTCCCCTCATGAGGGGAGCCGGCATCAAGCCAAGTTCTAGGTTTCATTGAAGCTTTTTTCCCTTTTTAAGGGAAAATGTCGACAGACAAAAGGGTAAAGCATTTTTCAATACTTTTTCTAATTTTCAATACCCTACCCCTCACCCTTCGGGAGCTCCCCTCATGAGGGGAGCCGGCATCAAGCCCGGTTCTAAGTTTCACTGAAGCTTTTTTCCCTTTTTAAGGGAAAATGTCGACAGACAAAAGGGTAAAGCATTTTTAAATACTTTTTCTAATTTTCAATACCTTACCCCTCACCCTTCGGGAACTCCCCTCATGAGGGGAGCCGGCATCAAGCTAAGTTCTGCATATCTTCGAAGCGGTTTTCCCTTTTTAAGGGAAAATGTCGATAGACAAAAGGGTAAAGCATTTTTCAACACTTTACCCCTCACCCTTCGGGAGCTCCCCTCATGAGGGGAGCCGGCATCAAGCCAAGTTCTGCATATCTTCGAAGCGGTTTTCCCTTTTTAAGGGAAAATGTCGATAGACAAAAGGGTAGTGTTTAATCCGTAAACTCAGTAGAAATCTTTTGTAAAACAGAATCTATGTCATCTAAATCTTCATTTTTGAAACGCAATATTTTTATTCCCATATTCTTCAATATTTCATCGCGGCGTTCATCTCTCTTTTTATTGAATTTATGAATTTCACCGTCCAATTCAATTGCCATATTTTCTTTGAAGCAGTAGAAGTCTGGCACAAAAAAGAAATGTTCATCGCCTACCGATTCATAAACGATTGCATGTTGACGCAAAAATTTTCTTCCACATAATTGTTTTCGGCGTAAGTATCTCCATAATTTCTTTTCTGCAGATGTTGCGTTTCCTCTTAAATTTCGGGTTGTTTGTTTAATATGTTCGTAAAGCATGATGTTTTGTTTTGGGTTTTTATTGAATCATAAAGTTAGTGTTTCTTTATCAATTTCACTACCTCTCACCCTTCAATTGACGGAAACTCCCCTCACAAGGGGAGCCGGCATCAAGCCAAGTTCTGCATATCTTCGAAGCGGTTTTCCCTTTTTAAGGGAACCTGCCTGCGATAGGCAGGAATGTCGACAGACAAAAGGGTAAAGCAAACAAACCAGAATACGATACAATTGCCAGTAGCATACTGGATATTGGATATTCAATATTGATTATTGAACATTTTGGTAACTTGCAACTTGTAAGAAGAAAGGATGCCATCCCTAAGTTTTTCAACTTATACGGATGGCATCCTTTTTTCTCGATGTTGGATTCTGGATACTGCGAACTTGCAACCTGTAACTTGCAACTTGCAACTTGCAACTTCTTTGGAACAGATCTCTCGCTGCGCTTCGAGATGACAGCAACTGTGTCAACTGAACCTAAATCCCCAGCATCAGTTCACCTGCATCTTTACCTCCTGTGAATAAGCGTTCCGGATTCTCCAGTAATTCTTTTAGTTTTACAAGGAAACCAACCGAGTCTTTGCCATCGATAATACGGTGATCGTACGACAAGGCCACATACATCATCGGGCGAATTACCACCTGACCGTTTACCGCCACAGGGCGCTCAACAATATTGTGCATGCCCAGAATAGCCGATTGCGGCGGGTTAATAATCGGCGTCGATAACAGCGACCCGAAAACACCACCATTGGTAATGGTAAATGTTCCGCCGGTGAGTTCTTCAACCGATATTTTTTTATTCCGTGCCTTTTCGGCGAGTTCTTTTATTTCCAACTCAATTGCCGGAATCGTTTTACTTTCGGCATTACGCACAATCGGCACCATCAAACCTTTTGGTGTTGATACGGCAATTCCCACATCAACAAACTGAGGGATCACAATTTCTTCGCCATCGATTTGTGCATTCACCATCGGATGGAAGTCCATAGTCGTAGCAACCGCCTTGGTAAAAAACGACATAAAACCCAGTTTGAATCCGTGTGTATCCACAAACTTTGGCTGATACTTTTTGCGCATATCCATTACGTAGCTCATGTCGATCTCGTTGAATGTGGTGAGCATTGCCGTTTCGTTTTTCACCGAAACCAGGCGCGCACTTAACTTTCGTCGCAGGCTCGACATCCGCTCACGTTTCTCATCGCGTGTAGCCTCTTTTTGCGGAATGGCGGCAGCAGCGGCCTGCGGTGCATTTACCACAGCTTCCACTTCTTTTTTGCCTAAGCGTTTTAAGCCGTTAATCACATCGTCAACCGACAGGCCATGCTCTTTCATCATTTCCTTAGCTACCGATGTTACTTTTACTTTGTCGTGTTCGGTACTGGATACTGGATCCCCCGACGCTGACGGTCGGGATTTCGCTTCGCTCAACTCGATACTGGATTCTTGATCCTTGGTGCTGGTTGCAGGTTCCTTATCTGTTGACTGAGACTGATACTGGCTACTTTCTGCAGCCGGTGCTTCCACGCTTGTATCAATGGTACAAACCACTGCACCAACTTCCACGGCTTCTCCTTCTTCGGCTTTAATGGCTATTTTACCACCTTCGCTGGCAACAATGGTCAGTGTGGCTTTGTCCGATTCCACTTCGGCTATTTCCTGATCTTTGGCAACAACGGCTCCGTCTTCAACAAGCCAGCTGCCAATTTCAACTTCGGTTATGGATTCTCCCGGACTGGGAACTTTGATTTCAATAATCATATTTTGGTTTTTTATGACGCTACAACTTCTTTTTGTTTAAACACGGTTTCCAAAATCTGGTCGAGGCCTTTTTTGTGTTTTTCCATCAGTCCAACCGCTGGGCTGGCACTTTCAGGGCGGGCAACAACTTTAAAGCCCAGGCAGTCTAACTTACGATTGATAAACGGCCACGCTCCCATATTTTCGGGTTCGTCTTGTGCCCAAATCAACTCGGTTGAGTTTGAATACTTACTCAATGTTTCATTGATCTGCTTATTCGGAATCGGGTAAATTTGCTCCAAACGCACAACTGCCGTATTCGAAATGCCGTGCTCGGTTTTGTATTTTGCCAGATCGTAATACAAACGACCGGAAACAAATACCACCTTTTCCACCAAATCGGGTTCTGCAACCGGATCGTCGATAATTTCTTTAAAATGTCCTTCTGCTAACTCTTCAATGGTTGAATGCACCATCGGATGACGCAACAAACTCTTTGGCGTAAACACCACCAGCGGCAGGCGCATTTTCATTTTCACCTGGCGGCGCAACAGGTGGAACATATTGGCCGGCGTAGTTGGCATTACCACCTGAATGTTGTTGTTTGCCGAAAGCTCAAGGAAACGCTCCAGGCGTGCCGACGAGTGTTCCGGCCCCTGCCCTTCAAAACCATGAGGCAACAACAGCGTAAGGTTATTCATCAGCCCCCATTTCTCGAAAGCCGAAGTAATGTACTGATCGATTATCACCTGCGCCACATTATGGAAATCGCCAAACTGGGCTTCCCAAATGGTTAGTCCGTTGGGTTCCGACAAGGCGTAACCGTATTCAAACCCCATTACGGCATACTCCGACAGCGGTGAGTTATATACTTTAAACCGCGCCTGATTTTCCGACACATGTTTCAGCGGAAAATATTTGTCTTCCGTACCTTCAATAACAAAAGCTGCATGACGGTGTGCAAAGGTTCCGCGCTCGGTATCCTGTCCGCTTAAACGCACCGGATGACCTTCGGCAACCAGTGTTCCGTAAGCCAGCAACTCTCCCATTGCCCAATCCAAACGGTTATCATGAATCATCATTTTCCGGTCGGAAATAATCCGATTTACTTTTTTGAAAAATGGAACATCAGTAGGTAGCGTATAAATCTTTTCAGCAATATTTCGAATGGTTTCCTCTCCAACGCCTGTTTCAACCGGCTCATTAAAGTTGGCTTTCGAAGGCATTTCGTATTGTTCATACTCCTTTACAAGGAATTTACGAATCTTCAACTTTTCAATCTTTTCCGATTCCTTGTATTTACCTTCCAGTAACTGGTCGAACTCACGAACTTTCTCTCGCGATTCTTCATGAGTCATAATTCCCAGCTTGTTGAGTTTATCGGCATAAATATCGCGTGGATTTTTGTGTTTTGAGATGGCTTTGTACAACATCGGCTGCGTAAAACGCGGTTCATCGCCTTCATTGTGGCCGTATTTGCGGTAACACAGAATATCGATAAACACATCAGAATGAAACTTCTGACGGAACTCCATAGCCAGTTTTATCGTCCAGATCAACGCCTCCACATCGTCGCCATTTACATGAAAAACGGGTGAACGTGTTACTTTGGCCACGTCGGTACAATAGGTACTCGAACGCGCCTCGAGATATGGAGTTGTAAATCCAACCTGGTTGTTGATTACCAAATGGATGGTTCCACCGGTTTTATAGCCCGGTAACTGCGCCATTTGTACGGTTTCGTAAACCACTCCCTGCGTTGCAATTGCCGCATCGCCATGAATTACAATGGCTGCTGCTTTGCTGTAATCGCGCTGGTATTCGTATTCAATCTGAGACCGAACCATTCCTTCCACAATCGGGGCAACCGTCTCCAGGTGCGACGGATTGGGAACCAGTTTCAGCTTTACTTTTTTGCCGAAATCGGTCACTACTTCGTTTTCGTAACCCAGGTGATATTTTACATCGCCCTGCGCAATATCATCTTCGTATTCCGTTCCGTAAAATTCTTTAAATATATTTTGATAAGGCTTTTCCAGAATGTTTGCCAAAATGTTTAAACGTCCGCGGTGTGCCATTCCCATGATAAATTCTTCCATGCCCAGTTCGGCTCCACGTTCAATAACCGCATCAAGCGCCGGAATTATTGCTTCCGCTCCTTCAAGCGAAAATCGCTTTTGCCCAACAAACTTTTTATGGATAAAATTTTCGAATCCAACAGCCAGCTTCAGGTGATAGAAAAAGTGTTTTCGTTTTTCTTCAGTGTACTCTTCCGAGTTTTTGGTGCTTTCCATTCGCTCGCGCAACCATTGCACTACCTCCGGATGCCGCATATATACGTATTCTACACCAATCGACCGGCAATAAGTAGCCTCAAGATGCGAAATAATGTCTTTTAGTTTTGCCGGCCCGATTCCAATTTCGTTACCGGCCTGAAATGTTTTTTCGAGATCAGCCTTTTCCAGTCCGAAATTTTCGATATCGAGCGTTGGTGAATACTTACGACGCGCACGAACAGGGTTGGTTTTGGTGAACAAGTGTCCACGCTGACGATAGCCATGAATGAGATTTAAAATGGCAAATTCTTTATCGATATTATCGAGCTTTATTCCCGACGTTTTTTCAGGGTATTGCTTCCGGGCCAGTTCAAAACCCGAAAAAAACTGTTGCCAGCTTTTATCTACCGATTCCGGGTCTTCAAGATAAGCCTGGTAAAGGTTCTCAATCGCCTCGATTTCCTGGTTTCCCACAGACGAAAATTTATCCATAGTTGATTTTTAATTAACTTTTATATGATATTCAAGAAACAATGCAGTTTTTTTATTGTTTATCGGCAATCATAGTTTTTTCCTATCAAAATTAAGCTTTCCTGATGATTTTTAGCCACGCACAGCCATTTTGGTTTTGAGAAATATTTTGATTGGCTATTTTTGCTGAAAAATTACGACAATGATTCAAAGAATTCAGACCTTGTTTATACTGGCAGCCGGCATGCTGATCGGTTCGTTATACCTTCAGAAATTTGCAAACATCATCGTTAACGACCAACTGCATATTTTCAACGCTTTTGGAATTTTTAAAGACGAAGAGCTGCTTTTTAGTGGTTTGCCGCTTATGATTTTAATTGGCATTATTGCCGTGCTTCACCTGGTAACCATCTTTTTATACAAAAAGCGGATACTGCAAATCCGTATTCTTGCATTTACAATAATCCTGATGCTGGGCCTTTTCGGACTTTTCTTTTATTTCACCTACGCCAGTTTCGAGGAAGTAAAAGTGGCCTTTAAAGTTGCCGTTGCCCTACCGCTTGTTTGTGTTATTCTGGACTGGCTGGCTATTCGCGCCATCGGTAAAGACGAAGCTTTGGTAAGAAGTCTGGATCGAATAAGATAGAAACCGAATGACGAATGTTGATTAACGATTTTTGATTGATGATTTGTTGAAGCACAAACAACACTCGTGTTTAGCGACTTCTGAAATCATTATTCGTTAATCTACATTCGAAATTCAAATCCTAAAATCTGAACTATGCAAGCAATGCTATTCGCCGCCGGTTTGGGCACCCGTTTAAAAGACGAAACGGCCGATAAACCCAAAGCCCTGGTTGATGTTGGCGGGAAACCGTTGCTACAGCATGCCATTGAGAAACTGAGTGATGAAGGTGCTTCGAGAATCGTGGTGAACGTTCATCATTTTGCGCCTCAGGTAATCAATTTTATAAACAGTAAAGATTGGGGCGTTCCGGTTCTTATCTCCGATGAAAGCAACAAACTGTTGGAAACAGGTGGCGGACTAAAATTCGCATCTCATCTTTTTACGCCCAACGAACCGATACTTATTTATAATGTAGACATTCTGAGCAACATTAATTTGCAGGATGTTATTTCGGCACATAAACAATCAAATGCAATTGCGACTTTAGTGGTTCGGCAGCGCGAAACGCAACGCTACTTTAAATTTGATTCGGAGCACAACCTGGTGGGCTGGATCAATAAAAAAACGAGCGAAACAAAAGTATCGCGGCCCGGAAATTTCGAGAAAGCCACAGAAATGGCTTTTAGCGGAATTCACATTGTTGAGCCACAGATTTTTGATTTTATGCCTGCAGAAGATCGCTTTTCAATTGTTCAGGTGTACCTCGAACTGGCAAAAACAAAAAGTATAAAAGGCTATTTCGACACTTCTGAATTGTGGATGGATGTTGGCAAACCGGCTCAACTGGAGGAGGCCCGCCGGATTTATGGCAGCTAATGCGTAAAAAGTTGTGTTGGTAATTCTTTTGAAAAACGACTAAGTCAGCGAAGGTTTACTGTTAGTTTTATCATTTCTGCTACCCGGCATTTACATAACTTCGCAATTCAGGATCGAATCTTTTAGCAAAAAAAATACCTGAAGAATTTATACCAAATTGACCACAAAATGCCGCATATAAATTTGTTCTTTTCCGTTTCTACTGCGTTGAAAAATTATAACGTAGCTCGGCTATGCTAAAATTTTTCGCCTTGTATAAACAGAAAATAACCGGCATATCCAATACGGCATTTTATAATCAAATTGGTATAAATTCTCCAGGTATTCATTCCCATTAAAAGGATAATCAGTTTTTACACTTTTTAATTTTGTGGCGATTCAACGGATTAAAACCGGATGTCGACACCAATGGCGGCTACATAACTTTTATCGGTTACCGACACCGGAATTCCGGCATGCAACGAACGAATTGTTTTGTCTTGCCAGAAAGCTCGTGCCACACCCAAATCAACCATAATATTTTTGGTGATGTTGTAGCCGGCACCCAGCCCGATATTGAGGTTATCGTATTTTAAGGCTTCGTAAAGCCCCATTTTTGTATAATACAATTCCATATCATCGTACATAAAATTCGTAAAACTACCCCCGGCACTCAATTGCCATTTGTCGTTTAACAAATAGGTAAATCCGAGGTTGGCAGTAAAGCAATCGCCTGCTGCGTCCGATGCATCAACATATTGGCCAGTTTCCGGATGCTGCATTTTTCCCCATTCGGCACCTTTTTGGAAATAGTAGTTAAAATCGGCACCGGCAATCAACTTACTTGTTAACTGGTAGGTAAGTCCGGTATTCAGCACTGCCGGCAAATCGCGTCGGCGTTTTGTTCCATCGCTTTCCAACTCGTAGTTCCCACTGTTATCGTCAACCTCAAACTCAAGTTTTACCCTGCTTTCATAATGAATAGCAATATTTAGTTTGTCGTTGGCCTTATAATTCACTCCCACAATTGCGCCATAACCAGTTGCACTACTTTTATAATCGATGTTTAAGGCATAATCGGGAGCCAGGTTCGAGCCAGAGAAAGTAATTCCGGCTTTGGTGTTGTTAATCCCGCGAATGTAACGACCACCAAGCGAAACGGCCACTTTTTCAGAAATGGCATAAGAAAAATTCAGCGGCACTGCCAGGTAATACGATGAAGCCTCCAGCATTTGCTTATCCAGCGAGCTATAATCACCTCCCATTACCGGAAGCATCATATTTCCGATTAAGTTGGTATTAAACGAGCCATACGGATAATCCACGGTAGCACCGCCACCAACTACATAAACACCGGTTGAAACGGCCAGCTTATTTTTTTTATATGCCGCGTAAAACATGGGCAAAAACGGATCGCTTCCATCTTGCTCGTACGAAAGCTCTCCGGCTCCAAAATTAAAGGCATGCTGCGGACTCCGAAACAACATTTGATTACTAAAACTAAGGTAAATACCATCGTGTAAAATGGCTAACCCGGCCGGGTTATAATTTACCATATCAGCACCACCATCAAGGGCTGCATTACGCACATTCGACCGAATCCATTTGGCACTCATATTGGCCAGGTTATCCATTTGTGCATGCGCCGAAATCGCTACTATGCACAGTAGCGAAAAAGATATTAAAATTCTTTTCATAATTATTTATATCGAAATTAATTTTTCCAGAAGCTTCAAAATTAGAAAAATTGGAACAATTCAACTCGTTTTTAGGCATATAATTAAACCAATGTGAAATACTGCCGCCCGGTAAAGCAACATTTTTTTGGAAAGAATAGTGTTCTCCGGAGTTCCTGCCACAAGCGCAAAACAACACCCCCGAACCAATGGCTTTAATAAGTTAAGAATTAAGCCTTACGGCCTTTCGAAAAAGAGATAGTGCTACCAACTTTAACAGAAAGAAAAGTTTCCTGTATTGGGTAAAGATGCTATGCAAATAACGACTTCACTGAAAAAGCAAAGGCATCCTCTTCGTTGCTGGGCACCACCGGATATTTATGTTTTATTTCGTGGGGCGAGTTGTCGGTTAAAAACGAGTGCATGGTAAACTCGAGCAAATCAAAATCGTTGTAATCGTTTCCCAGCCCCATGGTTTCGTCTTTCGAAATTCCCAGTCGCTTGCAAATTTCATTCACACCGTTTCCTTTCGAAACGGAATGATGAAACACCTCAATCCAAATAAATCCAGGCGTAATTGGCGACGATGCACGAATAACTCTGATCTCGGGGCATAAGGCTTCAATCTCTGCTTTCAGGCAATTAAACCGCTCTTCGTTTTGTTTAATAATAATCAGAAACTGGCACAATTCTCCTTTTGGTAAATCGTCGGTTTTTAAAGGTTCGGCATGAGCGACATTAAATTTAAAGTAACGTTCAAACTCTTCGCAATCGTCCTTCCCGCGGTAGTAATAATGTTTGTGATTATCGGGAACCGGGTAAAAAGCATGAAAGTTTACATCGCGGTTAATAAAGTGAGCTAGCAGTTTTTGTGCCGACGAAACTTTTATATTCTGGTTGGCGATCAATTCCTTTTTTTGCCAGTTGTAAACGCCTGCACCCGACGAAAAAACCACATAATCAAACGGCAAATCGGGCTGCAACACCTCTTTTACTTTCTGCAAATTCCGGCCCGTTGCTGCGACCCGAACAATCTGTTTCTCGCCCAGTTTGTGCAAGGCATCAATATTTGCGGCACTTACGGTACGGTCGTTTTTCAGAAAAGTACCATCCAAATCGGTTGCAACCAGTTTTATGTTTTTCATCACCTTCAATTATTCCGATAAAATTAGCTAAAAATCAATTGTCTGAATATTTGCGGCTTTAAATTTCTGTTAACCCTTTTCACCCCTTATCCACCTGTGTTCATCGAAATAATTTTAAGTGCATAACTACTATGGCTACATTTGAGTATTGTTTTATATTTGTGGCTTATTCTAAAAACAGATAATCAGCAAAATAATGAGAATAGCACTAATTGGCTACGGGAGAATGGGAAAGGAAATTGAAAAAATCGCGGTATCACGCGGGCACGAAATTGGCCTTATCATTGATCTCGATAATCAAAACGACCTTACGGTAGAGAATCTCAAAAAATGCAATGTTGCCATTGAATTTACTATTCCTGCATCGGCAGTAAATAATTATAAATTATGTTTCGAAGCGGGCATTCCCGTGGTTAGCGGAACAACCGGATGGCTCGATAAAAAAGACGAAGTGTATGGTAAATGTGCCGAAACCGATGGTACATTTTTTTATGGAAGTAACTTTTCGGTGGGTGTAAACCTGTTTTTCGAGCTGAATAAAAAACTGGCCGAGTTGATGGCTCCACGTGCGGAGTATGGTGTTGAAATGACCGAAGTTCACCACACCAAAAAGCTTGATGCTCCTAGCGGAACAGCCATTAGCCTGGCAGAAGATATTCTGGAAAACCTTCCGGGAAAAGATGCCTGGGTAAACGACAAAACGCCTGCCAACAATGAAATGAACATAAAATCGGAGCGCGTTGGACAAGTACCCGGTATTCACACGGTAAAATACGAATCGGAAATCGACTTTATTGAAATTACACACAGTGCAAAAAGTCGCACCGGATTTGCATCGGGCGCCGTACTGGCAGCCGAATATTGCCTTGATAACAAAGGCATTCTTACAATGAAAGACTTACTAAAACTATAAAATAAGAATTAATGATACGTTCCATCCTGACAAATAAGTGGTTTAAATTCATCACTGTAGGAATTCTTTACTCGCTTTGGGTAATCTGGCTGGGGAGCTACCTGTGGTTCCTGGGACTGGCCATAATTTTCGACATTTACATTACCGAAAAAGTACACTGGGCTTTTTGGAAAAAGAAAAACCCGCCCAACGGCAAACAAACCAAAGTTGTTGAATGGGTTGACGCTATTATTTTCGCAGTAATTGCAGCTACTTTTATTCGTATGTTTTTTATTGAAGCATACACCATTCCAACCTCATCGATGGAAAAATCGATGTTGGTGGGCGATTACCTTTTTGTTAGCAAAACGGCTTACGGGCCAAAAACGCCAAACACGCCGCTATCGTTTCCGTTTGTGCACAATACCATGCCAATTGTTGGCGGAAAATCGTACTCTGAAGCCATTCAGCGACCTTACAAACGACTGGCAGGTTTTACCGAAGTAAAGAATAACGACGTGGTTGTTTTCCACTTTCCGGAAGGCGACACGGTAGCTACAGGAGCGCCAACGCAAAGTTATTACCAGCTGATCAGATCGTATGGGCGTAACCGAGTTTGGACAGATAAAAGAAATTTTGGCGATATTATTTCGCGACCGGTGGATAAACGCGAAAACTACATTAAACGCTGTGTTGGTATTCCGGGCGATAAAATCGAAATTAAAATGGGCCAGTTGTATGTTAACGACGAGGCGCAGAAAAAGTACGATGGCGTTCAGTACAACTACCTGGTTGAAACCAACGGAACAGCAATTAATCCGAAAGCGCTCGACCGACTGCACATTTCGGAAGCCGACCGCAACACTTTTTCAAGCAAACAATATTTATTGCCGCTAACCGAAGAGGCAGCTGGAAAAATTAAAGAATTTGCCAACGTTACTTCGGTTGAAAAAATGCTGGAAGAGCCCGGCGACTGGGAACAGGCTATTTTCCCAACCGACAGTCGTTACCCCTGGAATGTTGACAATTTTGGGCCGCTAACCGTTCCGGCAAAAGGCGAAACAATCGATCTTACTGTTGATAATCTGCCGCTTTACGAACGTATAATCGACATATACGAAGCGAACGATTTGGAAGTGAACGGCGACCAGATAAAAATTAACGGAGAAGTAGCCACATCCTACACCTTTAAAATGGATTATTACTGGATGATGGGCGATAACCGCCACAACTCGGCCGACTCGCGCTACTGGGGTTTTGTGCCGGAAGACCACGTGGTTGGAAAAGCTAAATTTATCTGGCTTTCGTTGGATAAAGACAAAGGCTTCCCGGCAAACATTCGTTTTAAACGTCTGTTTACCAAAGTGCATTAACAATTTACACAAATTATATTCGTTTAAAGGATAGCAGACAACTGTTATCCTTTTTTTTATAATTTCGGGATTGATACTTGAAAACCATCAGTTATGCAGTTAATCGTTGTCATTCTACTTATTCTGGCCGTTTTGCTGGTAATTTTCACCCTGCAAAATGCTATGGACATCACCCTCAATATATTTTTCTGGGAAATTAAGGATGCTCCGTTGGTACTGGTTTTACTAAGCTGTATTTTTCTGGGTTATTTAATCTCAGCATTTTATTTTTATCCGCGCCTGTGGAAGGTAAAACGCGAATACAAACAAATGCTGAAATTCAACACAGAACTACAGGAATTACACCAGATGAACGCTACTAAAAATCCGGAGGAAGAAACCGATCCGGAAGGTATTGAACTGGACGATGACGACGATACCGACGACACCTTTTTTAAAGACTAAACATGGATAACAGAGCACTTTTACTAAGTACCGCATACTTTGCGCCGGTACATTTTTATACACGCTATTTACACCATTATGAAGTTTACATCGAACAATTCGAGAACTTCACCAAACAAACCTATCGCAACCGCTGCCAGATATTGGGAGGAAACGGGCCAATTTCGCTCGTTATTCCGGTGGTAAAAGGGCGCGGCCCTAAAGTGCTGATAAAAGATCTGCAGATTTCGTACGAAGAAAACTGGCAGCGCAACCACTGGCAAACCATTGTTTCGGCCTACAACTCGTCACCATATTTCGAGTATTACCAGGATGAACTGTATCCGTTTTTTGAGCGCAAAACAAAATATCTGCTCGACTACAACCTGCAAATTCACGAACAACTTTGCGATTTTTTTGAGGTAGAAAATAAAATCCGCTTAACCGATGACTTTGAAAAAGTACCAGAAAACACCTTCAATTTGCGCGATGGTATTTCGCCAAAACTAAAACACAGTCCTGATGCGGACTTTCAACCGCAAACTTATACCCAGGTATTCTCCGACAAATACGGTTTTTTACCGAATTTAAGCATCCTCGATCTGCTTTTTAACGAAGGGCCAAATGCTTACACCATTCTTTTGCAAAGTTTGCAGCAAAAAAAAACCATTGTCACTGAAAGTACATAGGTTTAAGATTGAATGAAATTCAAAAAAAGAATAATTGACAAAGCAGACATGAGTATTGAGTAGAGATAAAAAGCAAAATGAGTCTCAATACTCAAATCTTTGTACTCAAATCTACTTCCTTTTCTAATGGAAATTTATAGAAATTAAAGTAGCTGCAATAAAATTGCAGGGTTTTAACCATTAACTAGAAAATAAATGACGAAACAATCCCCCGCGTTTGCTGTTTTGGATTTTATGAGTCGAAAAAACAGACAAATAAAAATCGGGATTTTCTTGATGATCTTTTCCGGGGTATTCTTTGCCGCCACACTAATCATCCCGTTTTTTGATTTGCCCACCAAAACCAAAGTGGCTGCATCAACCACCAGTTTTATACTGATGGAAGTGGTGTTTTGGGCCGGAGGACTACTGGTTGGCAAAGAACTTTTCACCAAATATAAAAACCGGTTAAATCCGCTAAACTGGTTTAAAAAGAAGGAACAAAACGGTTAAAACTTAAGAATTCCCACCCAATAAAACCACTTGAATTTCACCCCGTAAGAGCAGTCTCTCATCTTGCATTTCACACCGATTTTTTGTAACTTATGTGTTACACCAAAAATCGTTATCCATGAATATAAATGACTATATTTCGTTTGCCTCAGCAAACCCGGTTTGCTATTTGGCAACCTGCGAAGGCGACCAGCCCCGTGTGCGAACCGTACTTTTGTTTTTTGCCGATAAAACGGGCTTTTATTTTGGCACGCTCTCACCAAAAGACATGTCGAAACAACTTCACCTCAACCCCAAAGTTGAAGTTTGTTTCTATAACAATCCCCACAATCAGGCACAAGCCAAACAGCTTCGTTTAACTGGTACCGTAGAATTTGTTGACGATCCGAAATTGATACACCGACTACACAAAGAACGCCTGTACCTCGACGATATCTCAGGAAGAAACCTGGAGCCGTTTAGCGAGATCTTCAAAGTAAGTGCCGGCGATGTACATTTCTGGAGCCTGAGCGATGTAATGAACGAAGAAAATATTGAACACCTGACTTTCTGACGTTTACACGCCCTGCCTACTGCCCGTTTTTGTGATAAAATCAACTTTAATCAAACTAAAAATTGATTGTCATGAAAACTTATTTATCAATTCTTATTTCGTTTTTGCTATTTGCAATGGCATCCTGCGTTCAAGATGAAGTTGCAGAAGAAGTTCTCGATGACGATGACTTGTTAAAAAGTCATCAAATTGAAGAAGGAAAATATAAAGGAATCCTCCCAAGAGCAGCCGAGTGGTATATTTCGCTACCCGAAGGCTGGGAAGACATGTATCCCCGCTACATGATTTTTTATGCCCACGGGTTGCAAGATCCGGAAGAAGGTCCCAATTTACCAAACGACACAATAAGTAACAGGTCAGTTGAGGATATTATAACCGGAATGGGATTGGGTTATGCTACCACCAGTTACCGTGATGATGGTTTTATTGCTTACGAAGCAGTAGAAGATATTCAGGCGCTACATAAAAAAGTATGTAAAGTGCTAAAAAAAATGCCACCGGATGTTTTCATTCTTGGAGGTCCATCAGAAGGAGGATTGGTTACTGCGCTTACACTTGAAAGATACCCAAAGAGCTTTGACGGAGCTCTGTCGATATGCGGTCCCATCGGAAACTTCTTTGAACAAGTTCAGTACAACGGAAATTTCCATGTTCTATTCAATTACTTCTTTGGAGAAGACCTTGCTGCGCTAGGTTACAGTATCGGCAGTCCTCTGGGAGTTGGCGAAGACATTATGGACCAGTGGCGATCAGGAGAACTTTCTGCGGCCGTGCAACAGGTTTTATATGCCGATGCATTGCAAGGAGGCCTAAAACTATTACAACTATTAACTTGTGCCCATGTAACAACAGACATGAAAGATCCGGTGGCCATGGGAACTGCAGCACTCCAATGTTTGCGTTACAACATAATGATTACCGACGATTTGATTGATCGTTTGGATGGAATTGTTCCGTTTAATAACCTGGAAACCGTTTACAGTGGTTCTATGAACGATGACGCACTAAACAACAACATTCTGCGAATTAACGCAAACAGTTACCTGGCTGCAACGATGAGCGTAAAAAAATATGAAACCACAGGCAACATCCAAATCCCGTTTGTAACCATACACACTACTGGAGACCACGTTACGCCTTTCTGGCACGATGAAATTTACCAGGGGAAGATAGTATCAAATGGTAACGAAATGCTGCACACAAGTCTTCCTGTATCGAACTTCGGACATTGTACCATTGAAGAATCGGATATTATTACAGGTTTGGGCATTGTGATTAATCAGATTGAAATGATGCCTTAATTAGCCCGATCAAATCTCAATTGCTAACGCTGCACACATCGAAAATTGAGAAGGATGAAGAGGAAGGTTTAATCAGTTTTAAAAATCAATAAAACGAATAATCATGAAAAAAACAGAGTTTGATCTGAACGGCCCAGATACAATAAAACTATCGTGGTTACTCAGTAATGGCCAGGTTTTTATGCTCAGTTGTACCAATGCCGATAAAACGATAAACGGAATAATTACAGCTTGCTGGATAACACCAACTTCTCATGATCCGCTCTTATTGACAGCATCTATTGGAAATGGAGAAGAAGGCACCGAGGCCTATCGCTTTTGTCATTCGCTGATTAACGAAACCAAAGAATTCGGGCTGAATATTCCAACAACGGAATTAACTGAGGCCATTTTAAAAGTGGGAACAACACACAGCAACGTGGTAAACAAGTTTTCAGAAGCCGGTTTAACACCCATGACCGGCAAAAAAATTAGCGCCCCGCTGATAAAAGAATGTTTTATGAATATCGAATGCAAAGTAATCATCAGTTATATCACAGGAGATCACACCGTTTTTGTAGCAAAACCGGTTGCAGCCTTTATGGATGAAGACGTGATGGTTAATGGAAAATTCTCCGATAAATATCACGACAAAAAAAACCAGGTACAAATATGCGACCTGATAACTAAATGGAATATGTGGTAAAATAAATTAAAGCAACAATTATGGAAAACAATTTAAAAAGAAAACTGGGACATTCTGGCATTGAAGTAAGTGCCATGGGACTAGGCTGCTGGGCTATTGGCGGCCCAACAAACCTTCAATCGTTACCGCTTGGCTGGGGGAAAGTGGAGGATGCGGAATCGATACGGGCATTGGAAAAAGGAATTGAAATGGGCATTAATTTTATCGACACAGCCGATGTTTATGGTGCCGGCCATTCTGAAAAATTGATTTCTCAGGTGATTAAAGGCCGTCGCGATAAATTGGTGATTGCCACTAAATTTGGAATGGGCTATAATCCGCAAACGAAGGAAGCTGTTCTCGGGATAAAAGTAACACCTGAATACACCCGAAAAGCATTGGAGAGCAGCCTTGCACGCCTGAAAACAGATTACATTGATTTATACCAGCTGCACATTGCCAATCTGAACCTGGAAGCTGCCGGACTTATTCGCGATACGCTTGAAGACCTCGTGCAGGAAGGAAAAATAAGAGGTTATGGCTGGAGTACCGACGATGAAGAACGTGCCGCCTTTTTTGCCGACGGAGATAACTGTATTGCCGTTCAACACGAGCTGAATGTTTTTGTTGGCAACAAAAAAATACTGAAACTGTGCAAAAACCGAAAACTCGCCAGCATTAACCGCGGACCACTGGCAATGGGTGTACTTACCGGAAAATACAACAACCAGTCAATCGTTCCTGAAGATGACTGTCGCTCAATCGTACATCTTTTGGGCGATGAATATTACATGTTTTTCGAAGAAGGAAAACCAAAGTCTGCACTACTGAAAGAACTGGAAGCTATCGGCGAGATTTTAAGAAGCGATGGCCGTACACTGGCACAGGGAGCACTATCGTGGATATGGGGCAAAAACAAACGAACGATTCCAATTCCGGGATTTAAAACCGTAAAACAGGTTAAAGAAAATGCCGGTGCTTTGGAGTTTGGCCCGCTTAATAAGAGCCAGATGGCAGAAATCAAATCAATTCTTAAAAGAAAGATGGTTCATTGAATTCCGATAGAAATAAACAAAAAACATTTCATACGAACGATTCAAATCACTTATTGAAGTTGTTGAAAATTAAGTGCAAAAAAAGGCTTCGATTAAAACCGAAGCCTCCTGTTTTTCTATTACAAAATTTTAAAACCAAGTGTTAACATAAACGATGTTGATTTTCCATCAACAAAATCCGGGTCGTCGTACACTTTTCCTGCATGCTCCATGCGGGCATCAAGTGTAAAGAACAGAACATCAACACCCAAACCATATTGCACCCCAAATAAATTATCGTTGAGAAACTCATCATTAAATCTATCCGAACCGTCCGGGTAATCAGCATCGGTTACAAAACTAAATACCGGGCCGGCCATAACGCGAATATCGAGTACAGGAGTTTTTACCAGTTTGTATCCCAAAAGAACCGGTACATCAACGTTTTTATAATCGAAACCTCCAGATAAGGCATTGAAAGATAAATCGCCACCTTTTTTACTAAAATAAACCTCGGGTTGAACATACAAACGGTTAACCCCTACCCGACCAAAGGCTCCCCAATGCATTTTGGTAATGGCATCTGAACTAAGGTCGTTATCTCCTTCAAAACTCATGTTTGAGTAATGTACACCGGCTTTCACTCCCAAATCAAAAAAAGGTTGGGCAAAACCAATCGTTGCAATTAAAACAAAGAGAGAAGCAAAAAGGAATCGTTTCATCTGTTTAAAATTTTTTGATTTCTGAATGTTCAAAAAATTTGAAGACATTCAGGAACTCACATAAATTTTAATCATTCTTGTTTGTGAATTTAGAATGAGGAAAATTCATGTTCGTTTCATAACTATTCGTTTTGTATTTTGTTTATAACGCTAAATTTCGGTTTCAAGTATACTTTGTTTTTATAAATGTCTCCGTATCTTTTCCACACAATTCAGGCATGAAAATTGTAAAATTTACTTTCAAAACAAATTGGCCATGAGAAAACACCTGCCATTTCTACTGATTATAAGCATCCTTCTTCTTTTTCAAAGTTGTTCGAGCCCCAGGTATATTTATGATAAATCGAGCTACGAACGACAAAAAGAATTGCGCAGCAGCCGGGGAGGAAATATTTTTGCCGAAGTAATGGTAGGATTAGGATCGGCTTTTGTTGGTGCAATGTTGGAGTGCGAAATCGACTACATTCCTTCTGAACAGCAATTTAAAAAGCTCAAACTGATAAATCCCACAAACGATACCATTTACGTGAATATGCTTACAGATTTGGTTTGGGACGATAAAAACTACTGCGATTTTATGGATATTCGTATTCCTCCGAAATTAAACTGCAAAGTAATGGTGCCCATGCACGCTGCCTACAATTTATATTTCAGTAACACCCCACAAAACGATGACGACGAGATGATTGAAATTTACACCACCGATGTAAAACGCTTCAGCCTATACCCCGGAATGACACAGGAAGCCAATACCACTTCTAAAGAAAAATAAGTTTTGTAAATAACCGATTGGTTATAAAATCTTTGTTCATTTTACTGTTTTTGATTGACTTAAGTTGTTATTTTCCCTAAATTGTAAATCATACAAGGAGGGGAAATGAAAATCTTAAAAAATAATGCAGCACCCGTTGTTGGCGTGGTTACCATTCTAACATCGATAGTTCTGTTTTTTCCAATAGCATTTGATAATCAAAGAATTTACACCATCATTATCTATACATCGATAGCGATACTTCTTTTGCTGTTATTATTTCTGATATGGGTGAATGTTTTTGCCCCCGACAAGCACAAAAACCATTACCCCGATTAGTATCAGCAACTTATCCGAGGTATTTTTTAAACTCTCGATAATCTTTAACCACCTTAAAGTTTCGGGGTAATTTCGGAGCATGTTCTTTTACCTGCCAACCGGTTATAAATACCTTTTGGTGCTGGTACAATTCTTTCAATTTTTCAAGGTAATTTTCCAAATCCTCTTTTTGAATTGGAGTGATGAATGCAGTAAAAATAAAATCCAGCTCCACGTGATTCCGAAGTTTCTCCAAATCGGCAAACGGCACAAACTGCCCCAAATAAATAACGTTGTACCCCGACTTTACCGCCAGGTAAGAATAAAACAACAAACTCAATTCATGCAATTCTTCTTCACGGAGATAAAACAGAATAGTCTTTCCCTTGGTATTGGTAATACCATGCGCATCGATAGCAGCGATCATCTTCTGCCGAATAATATTGGAAACATAATGCTCCTGCGCAGGAAAAATAGAACCAACCTGCCAAAAGGTACCAATACGCTCGAACAAGGCGAAGAATAAATTTTGCATTGCCTCTTCGATGCCATATTTCTCAATAATCTCGTTAACCAGTGCAGTAAAACCAACATTATCAAAGTTTACCATAAATAGTAGAAGCTGATCGACATAATCTGCCTCCGTTTTTTTTGTTTTGGCAACATCAAGCACCGTTTGTTTAATATCATCTTCTTTCCAGGCGGCTACTTTCGAAATTTTGTAGCCGTTGCGTACCAACAACGAAACATTCAACATGCGTTTTAGGTCGTCATCGGTGTAATACCTTATATTGGTATCGGTTCGTTCGGGCTTCAGTAAATCATACCGCTTTTCCCAAATTCGTATCGTGTGCGCTTTTATACCCGATAGGGTTTCCAAGTCTTTTATTGAATATCCTTCTGTTTTCATTTTTCGAGAAATTATGTTGTCATGCGTATCAAAACTATACTTACAACACAGGCAACCGGTTTTTTGTTTAATGTTAAAACTATAAATAATAAACAAAAATACATTACATTCTGCTCAAATAAATTTTTGAAACATTGAAGATTGAATGCTTCAACATGTTAAATTTTATGTCATTTTTGTAAGAAATTGCACACCATGTTAAAAAAGACCTTATTTCTCGCCCTGTTTTTTGTGGCAGGATTACTCACCGTTCATGCTCAGAAATACGCCATTGTTATTCATGGAGGAGCCGGCGTTATGTCGAAAGACAAAATGGATGAAAAGGCCCGCGCCAAATACAAAGCCAGGTTAAACGAAGCACTTGAGTTGGGCGAACAACTGCTAAAAAATGGCGCTGCCGCCACCGATGTTGTGGTGAAAGTGATTAACGTAATGGAAAACTCGCCACTTTTTAATGCGGGCAAAGGCGCCGTATTTACACACGACGGAGTAAACGAACTGGATGCATCAATTATGGAAGGTAAATCATTAAATGCCGGTGCCGTTGCCGGTGTTCAGGATATTAAAAATCCGATAAATGCGGCACGCGCTGTAATGGACAACTCTGAACATGTTATGCTGAGCGGCAAAGGCGCTTCGGAGTTTGCGAAAGAACAGGGACTTGAAATCGTTCCGAACAAATACTTTTATACCGAACGCCGTTACCAGTCGCTGCAAAGTTTATTGAAACACGAACGCGAGCGCACCCAAAAAGACAATACCGGAACGGTGGGTTGTGCAGTGCTCGACACGCACGGAAATTTATGCGCAGGAACATCAACCGGTGGAATGACCAACAAAAAATATGGCCGCATTGGCGACTCGCCAATTATTGGAGCCGGTACTTACGCCAACAATAAAACATGCGCGGTTTCGTGCACCGGCCATGGCGAATACTACATTCGGCTGGGTTTTGCCCGCGACATTTCGGCCATGATGGAATACCAAAATCGGAGTGTTACCGAAGCCTGTAAAAAAGAAATCGGCAAGCTGAGCGAACTTGAAGGCACCGGCGGCGTTATTGCTGTTGATGCCGATGGTAATATTGCCATGGAATTTAATACCAGCGGAATGTTTCGTGGTTACATAAAATCGAGCGGCGAAAAAGAAATTGCTATTTTTGAAAACGAATAAAAAACCTGTTGTCCCATAATAAAAAAGACACAGCAATAAAACGGCATGAAGTTTCTTTATCCAACATTTTTGTTTGCACTACTGGCAGTTGTCCTCCCAATATTGATACACTTGTTTAGCTTCAAGCGCTATAAAACCGTGTATTTTAGCAATGTCAGTTTTTTAAAAGACATCAAAAAAGAGTCGAAAAAGAAATCGAGGCTGAAACAGTTGCTCCTTCTTGCCGCACGAATTCTTACCATCATTTTCCTGGTTTTTGCTTTTGCGCAGCCTTTTATTCCCACCAACACCGATACACAAAAACAAAACAAACAGTTGGTAGCCGTTTACATCGACAACTCCTTTTCGATGAATGCCCTTTCGAAACAGGGACAGCTGCTGGAAGTGGCGCGCAACAAAGCCCTGGAGATTTGTATGGCCTACCCTCCCGGAACAAAATTCAGGTTATTTACCAACGATTTAAATCCGAAACACCGGCACATTTTTAATAAAGAACAGTTTATTCAGCAGGTTTCAGGCATTCAGGCCAGCCCAGCAGTGGTACCGTTATCGATTATTTACAACCGCTTTGCCAGCGAAACGAACGATAACGAGGCCGACAAAAACCTGTATTTTATTTCCGATTTTCAACGCAGCATTACCGACATCTATAATTTTTCGGATAACGGAATTTTCAGCTATTATCTGCCGCTGGTTGCCAACGAGGTGGCTAATCTTTATATCGATTCGTGTTGGGTGGAATACCCGGCGCACCGCTTGGGGCAGGAAGAAAATATGTTCGTACGCATTAAAAACAGCTCAAACCACAATTACCGGAATTTGCCCTTAAAGCTATTTCTGAACGATTCGATAAAATCAATAACGAATTTTTCGGTTGAAGCGAAAAACGAAATTATTGCCAGTCTGAAATATAACAATACCAACAGCGGAGTGCAGTTGGGGAAAATTGAAATCACCGATTATCCGTTTACGCACGATAACAACTGGTACATCAGTTATTTTGTGGAGCCCAAATTAAAAGCACTGGCACTTTACACCGATGCTGCCGACTCGCAGGAAGGGCTGAATTATTTACGCGCCCTCTTCAATAACGACGATTACGTGGTGCTCGACGAGATGAACCGGAAAAACCTGCAGGCCAACCGACTGAGCGACTACAACACTATATTTTTGCTGAATATCGACAATTTCTCAAGCGGCTTGTTAAACGAGCTGGAATCTGTTGTAAGCGCCGGAACTTCAATAGTGCTATTCCCGAAATGGATAAGCGACATGACGGCAGGCAACCGTTTACTGGCCACTTTTGGAGCCAACCGGATGGTGCGTATCGACTCCACAAAGCAAGATATTTCGGCCATCGATTACGAGAATAAGTTTTACGCCGATGTTTTTAAAAAGCGGGAAGAAAACCCGGTTTTGCCACAGGTTGATGGTCACTTCCGTTTTGCTCAAACCATGCAAACCGATGAACACACACTGCTGGCATTTCAAAATGGCGACAAAGCACTTTCGCAACTCAATTACCGGGATGGCAAAGTGTGGGTATTTGCATTTCCGCTGTCGCAAAAAAACGAATCGTTTGCCCGCGATGTATTATTTGTGCCAACACTGTACAATATTGTTCTGAATAGTTTGCCCAAACAGGAAATGTCGTTTATTGTTGGTAAAAACAGCTTTATCAACCTGCCCCGAAACCTGACGGTTGACCTAAACTCATCCATAGAAATCGAGCATGCCGGAACAGACGAAAAATTTATTCCAGTAAAAAATATTACCGGCAGAAATATACGTCTCGAGTTTGGCGAACAGATAACTACCGACGGCCATTACCTGATTGAAAACGACGACAATACTATTGCCTCAATGGCCTTCAATTATAATCGTTTAGAATCGGACTTGCGTTATTTTCAGAGCAACGAACTGATCACCCGACTGCAAACCAATCAATTAACCAACGCAACGGTTATTAAAGAAGTTGACCGCAATTTTTCAGAACTATTCGACGATATTCAGAACGGCCGCCAATTATGGAAGTGGTGTTTACTGCTGGCATTGTTCTTTATTCTCTGTGAAGTGCTCATTGCGCGTTTCTGGAAATAAACCTTACAGTTAATATCAACTTAATTAACTGATTTTTCTCACTGCTCTTTAACACCACTAATCCGGTTGCTTTTTCGGCGCAAAAATTGTATTTCTGCATTAAAATTAAACAACTTATTATGACTAAACTAAGTTCTGCAGACTACATGGCCAAAGAAGATAAATTTGGCGCTCACAATTACCATCCGCTGCCGGTAGTTCTATCGAAAGGCGAAGGCGTGTTTGTATGGGATGTTGAGGGAAAAAAGTATTTCGATTTTCTGGCAGCCTATTCGGCGGTAAACCAGGGACATTCTCACCCAAAAATTCTGAAGGCACTTACCGATCAGGCACAAACGCTGGCATTAACATCGCGGGCTTTTTACAACAATGTGCTGGGCGAATGGGAAGAATACATGACCAAATTGTTTGGCTACGATAAAATGTTGCCCATGAACTCGGGTGCCGAAGCGGATGAAACAGCCTTAAAACTGATTCGCAAGTGGGCTTATAAAGTAAAAGGAATACCAGGCAACGAAGCCAAAATTGTAGTTTGCGATGGTAATTTCCACGGGCGAACGATTACCATCATTTCCATGTCGAGCGATCCGGATGCCTACAGCCATTACGGGCCATACACACCCGGTTTTGTAAATATTCCGTACAACGATCTTAATCGATTGGAAGAAGAGTTGCAGGATCCGAATGTGGCAGGTTTCCTTGTTGAACCCATTCAGGCCGAAGCAGGCGTTTATGTTCCGGAAGATGGCTACCTGAAAAAAGCCAGTGAGTTGTGTAAAAAATATAATGTGTTATTTGTGGCCGACGAGGTGCAAACCGGATTGGCCCGCACAGGAAAAATGCTGGCTTGCGACCACGAAAATGTTCGCCCCGATATTTTGGTGCTGGGAAAAGCACTGTCGGGTGGGGTTTACCCGGTTTCGTGCGTGCTGGCCGACGATGAAATTATGCTGACCATAAAACCCGGCGAGCACGGCAGCACTTATGGAGGAAACCCGATTGCCGGAAAAGTGGCCATGGCTGCACTTGATGTTATTCAGGAAGAAAAGCTGGTTGAAAATGCCGAGCGACTGGGCAAAATATTCCGTGAAGAAATGCGATCGATTGATTCGCCACTGATTGAAATGGTGCGCGGTAAAGGATTGCTGAATGCTGTTGCCATAAAACCAATCAACGGAAAAACTGCATGGGATGTGTGCCTTGCCTTAAAAGAAAACGGACTGATTGCCAAGCCAACACACGAACACATTATCCGTTTTACCCCTCCTTTGGTAATTACCGAAGAGCAATTGATGCATGCAATTGAAATTATAAAAACTACGCTGAAAGAGTTTGAAGCTTGATTAGCTCATAGTAAATAAAAAAGTCCGGGGCTGTATGAATTTCGTATATACAGCCCCGGACTCTAAATATAGTTACTAACCATTCACAAACGAATCGCAAACCTCTTTAAACGCTCATTAATCATTTCATCGGGGATAATTGTTTTAAACGCATCACCAACAGCATTAATGATCCGCTCTTTCACAAAATTCTTGTGAATAACAATCGACACCTCGCGAATAGCCGGCGGGTCTTTTATTTCGCGTACATTTTTGCGCTGCTCATCACTTAACAGAGGCAAATGCAATTCCGGTATCAAAGTATAGCCACCGTTTATATCAACAATTCGCACCAGCGTATCAATGCTTCCCGCTTCGAAAACATGATTATACGGCAATTTAGTGGTGCAAAAATTAAAAACCTGGTCGCGCAAACAATGCCCTTCTTCCAGTACCCAGAGTTTCTCCTGGGGCATATTTGCAGGATTCAACGGAACATCTTTCAGCGGATGATCGGCAGCGAAATAGGCATAAAACCGTTCGTAAAACAGAGGTATCTCCAAAAAGTCGGGCTCATCAAGCGGTGTGGCCGCAATAAACATATCAATCCGGTCCTTTTTTAGCATATCAACCAAAGTGGCCGTGTTCATTTCCGATATGGTCAATTGTACTGTTGGACAGTTCTCGCCAAACGATTTAATAAAACGAGGCACCAGATAGTTGGCCAAAGTGGGAATAACACCAACATGTAAGGCCCCACTTAACGAATCCGTTTCATTCGATACCAATTCACCGATTTTTTGTATCTCTTTTATCGACCGCTCAGCCTGTTCAATAATTTTTTTGCCCAGCGCAGTTGGCTCTATCGGGTGTTTCGACCGGTCAAAAATATCAACTTCCAGTTCGGCCTCCAGCTTTTGTATCATCGTACTTAAAGTAGGTTGTGTAACCCCACATTGTTTCGATGCAGTTACAAAATGCCGGTATTTATTCACCGCCAAAATATATTCCAATTGTTGCAATGTCATAATATTGATTTTATCAATACAAATATACAATTTATCTGTTTGATTAATAAATCAACTCGCATTATGTTTGCAACAGAATTTTAGAACAACACAATTAAGTTAAATATTTAAAGAAAAAATTATGTCACAAATTGGAAAACAAGTAGTAGATTTTGAAGTACAAGCATTTGCAAACAACGCTTTTAAAACCGTAAAAAAAGAAGATGTATTAGGTAAATGGTCAATCTTTTTCTTCTACCCTGCCGATTTCACTTTCGTGTGTCCTACCGAGCTGGAAGACCTGGCAAACAAGTACGAAGAATTTAAAGCCACCGGCGCAGAAATTTACTCGGTTTCAACCGATACACACTTTGTTCATAAAGCATGGCACGACACTTCAGATACAATCAAAAAAATCAATTACCCGATGTTGGCCGATCCAACAGGTGTTTTAGCTCGCGGATTTGATGTAATGATTGAAGAAGCAGGTTTGGCCGAGCGTGGAACTTTTATTGTAAATCCACAAGGCGAAATTGTTGCTTACGAAGTTGTAGCCGGAAACGTTGGAAGAAATGCAGACGAGCTGCTTCGTCGTTTGAAAGCACTTCAGTTTGTTGCTGAGCACCCATCGGAAGTGTGTCCTGCAAAATGGCAAGAAGGACAGAAAACATTAGAGCCAAGCATCGACCTTGTTGGTGTGATCTAATAATACGCCAGAAAAGAAACTCAAAAAACCAGGAGCAGCATTTTTTGCTGCTCCTTCAAAAAACCAAAGTCATGTTACAACAAACCATTAAAGATAAATTACAAGAAGTTTTCAGCCCGCTAAAAAACAATTACACCTTTCAGGTTGCAGTTGCAAATTCACATCCAGACAAAGCCCAACTAACCGGTTTGTTGGATGATGTTGCATCTACTTCTGAAAAAATTAATGTTACTGCTGAAGAAGGAAAAGGGCTGGAATTTACTATTTTAAAAAACAATACGCCTACGAATATTATTTTTCGTGCAATACCCAACGGACACGAATTTCCATCGTTGTTAACCGCAATTTTAAACCTCGACGGTATTGGCAAGAACCTTCCTGACGAAGCGGTTGCCAATCAAATTAAAGGATTAAAAGGCGAGATTGTGCTGAAAAGCTACATTTCCTTAACCTGCACCAATTGCCCCGAAGTGGTTCAGGCCTTGAATGTTTTAACCTTGTTAAACCCAAATATTCGTCACGAAATTATCGACGGACAAATTAACAAGGAAGAAGTTGAAGCGCTGGGAATACAAGCTGTTCCAACGGTTTACGCCAATGGCGAACAATTGCATGTAGGCCGTTCATCAATTGGTGAGTTGCTGGCAAAACTGGAAGACAAAGTAGGATCGGAACCGGTTGCAAGTGCACCCGTTGAAAAAGAATACGATGTAGTTGTTGTAGGCGGCGGACCTGCCGGAGTTTCTGCTGCAGTTTATTCAGCACGAAAAGGATTTTCGGTAGCATTGGTTGCCGAGAAAGTTGGAGGCCAGCTGAACGAAACCGTTTCAATCGAAAACATGATTTCGATCCCTCAGACTACCGGAACAAAACTTTCGGCCGATTTAATGAGCCACTTAAGAGACTACCCAATCGACGTACTTGAAAACCGCCGGGTTGAAAACGTATCATTAAAAGACGGCCTTAAAGAAGTGAAAACTTCGTTAAACGAAACATTTAAAACTCCGGCACTGATTATTGCTACCGGTGCCAGCTGGAGACGTTTGGGCGTTCCCGGAGAAAACGAATACATCGGTTCTGGCGTGGCATTCTGTACGCACTGCGACGGCCCGTTTTACAAAGGCAAAAAAGTGGTTGTTGTGGGTGGAGGAAACTCTGGCTTGGAAGCTGCCATCGACCTTTCATCAATTGCAGCCGAAGTTACAGTGCTTGAGTTTATGGACGAGCTAAAAGGCGACCAGGTTCTGCAAGACAAGCTAAAAACATTACCGAATGTAAAAATTCACACCAATGCGCAAACAACTGCCGTTAAAGGTGATGGCAACAAAGTTATCGCATTGGAATACAAAAACAGAGAAACAGAAAAAACAGAAACAATTACCACTGATGGCGTATTCGTTCAGATTGGATTGCAAGCCAACAGTAAGGTATTCTCCGAAATGGTTGATACCAACCGGATAGGAGAAATTGAGATTGACGCACATTGCCGTACAAAACAAGCGGGCATTTACGCCGCCGGAGATGTTTCGGTGGTGCCTTACAAACAAATTGTAATTGCAATGGGCGAAGGATCGAAAGCTGCCCTCTCAGCCTTTGAAGACAAGATTAAAAATAAACTGGTTCAGAATTAACAACTGATAATTAACAGTGATACATTTTCGTTTTTAATTTATCCCGGCATTTTGTCGGGATTTTTTTTGTCTGGATACCCCGACGTTTCCGGTCGGGATTTCGCTTCGCTCAACTGGATACTGGATGCTGGAATCTCGATACTCGCTGCTCAACCCACGAATCACTTTTGCCTTGCGAAGGATTAAAAGAAGAAATGCTTAAATGCTTTATTGCACTAATGCTTAAATGAGAACTTGCAGCTCGTGTCACACAGCTAGAAGCGACTTTTGCCTTTTTACTTGATTCATCCGTCCTACTTTATCACTACCTCTTCCAATCGGTAGAAGCAATCTCCGCCTATCAACTCACCGCTAGTAGCTCGTGGCTAGCGGCTACTTTTGCCTTTTTACTTTTTACTTTTGCCTTGCGAAGGATTGAAAGAAAAATGCATAAATGCTTTATTGCGATAATGCTTAAATGAGAACTCGCAGTTCGGATAATCGAGAAATTGAAAAAGGATATCGGATGCTGGATACCAGATGCTATAGAATTGTTTGATTGTTTTGTTTAAACGCTCCAAGTTTTTTTTGTGCTGCCATATAACCTTATTCCCTCCTCAGAAAACCTTAGTAGCCATCATTGTTCCCCCTGCAATAACCTTATAAACCTTATTTTTTGTAGAGTCTTTGGATATTGGGTATTGAACATTCAATATTGGGTATTGAACATTCAATATTGGATATTGATTTCTGGATACTCAATCCTCGCAGCTCGGATAATTGAAAAAGGATGTCATCTTTACATTTTTAAACATTAGTGTCCGGTAAAAATTTACCGGGCAGTACATTTTAAAGAACCACCCGGTATGTCTACTTTTGAGTTACCACACCAAAAAGTTAGACATGGGTAAAAATACAATTT
>NZ_FOHT01000042.1:0-35345 GCF_900111425.1 Draconibacterium orientale
TTGAAAAAGCAACAATCTAAAATCTGGATGAAAAACTACTATTCTGAAATTGCAGCATAAAAAAAGAGACCGCCTTTTTGGACAGCCTCTTTTTTGTTTGTATTTTAATTACTGTTTTACCGTCTTCAGTGGTTTTCTGTTATAGTTTACGAGTTGCTTTTAATTTTATAACAAACATTTTCAAAAAAAATAAGAAATGGTTCTTACAATTACCAATCTTTACGGTTTGTTTTTCGGCAGAATCTGCGAAATCTGCGAGAAATAACCCTATTCGAATCATTCCAACACAAAACCCGGTGTAGGCAGAAAAACTAATTTTGTTACTTTTGCGGCACCAATGACAACAGCAAAATTCATAACCTTTTTACTCCTCGGCATTGGCTTAAGTTTCGATTCCTTCGCCGTTTCTGTGTCGTGTGGATTGATGAAACGCGAGATTAAATTTAAACAAGCCACACTGGTTGCTGCTTCGCTGGCATTTTTCCAGGCTACTTTTCCGGTAATTGGATGGCTAATTGGCGAGGCCGTTAAAAACCTGATCTCTTCGGTGGATCATTGGATCGCTTTTGGCTTACTGGCTTTAATCGGCGGAAAAATGATTGTGGAAGGAATAAAAGAAGATGGCACTCTCAAAAATTTCGATCCGTTTAAAATCAGCGTATTAATTGGTCTTTCAATAGCCACCAGTATTGATGCATTGGTTGTTGGATTAAGCTTTGGCTTTCTTGAAATCCCCATTTTATTTCCGGTTTTGGTTATTGGTTCGGTAACTTTTATTGCAGCCATGCTTGGTATGTTATTCGGGAAAAACATTTCGGCTAAAAGAAGCCATCAATCGCTAATGATTGGAGGAATAATTTTAATTGCTATTGGCCTGAAAATATTGGCAGAACACCTGTTTATGCAGGCTATATAAATCTTCTTATTCTTATCCGGGAAACTTTGTAAAAAGTAGTCTAAATTCATTTAAGAATACCAAACGTCGGATAAAAACTGTAATTTCACGTCATTAAATTTATACACAAATGGCGAAGATTAGAGTTACCAAGAAATTTCATTTTGAAATGGGCCACGCGCTGCACAATTACGACGGCCTGTGCCGCAATATTCACGGGCACACTTACAACATGGAAGTTACTTTACTTGGTGAAATACGGGAGGAGAAAGGACACCCGAAAGACGGGATGGTGATTGACTTTGGAAAGCTTAAAAAACTGGTGAAAGACAAGATTGTAAATGTGTACGACCACAGTTTGGTGGTTAGCCAAATTTACGCTGACAAAAACCAGGAGCACCTTTTAAAAGCTACGGAACGATTGATCGTTCACGATTTCCAGCCCACATCGGAAAATATGTGTGTATATTTTGCAGGCGTTCTTCAACAAGAATTGCCCGAGGATGTTTCGTTGTATAGTATTCGTCTGTACGAAACGGCAACATCGTATGCCGAATGGTTTGCAGAAGACAATAAGTAATTTTGTACCCTGAAATTTAATATTATGGCTGAAAACAAACAGCAAAAACTTTTTCTTTTAGACGCTTTCGCTCTGATTTACCGCAGTTATTTTGCATTTATCCGCAATCCAAGATTTAACTCAAAAGGTGTAAATACCTCGGCAATGCTGGGCGTTACCAACACCATTGTGCAGTTAATGGAAAAAGAAGATCCGGAGTACCTGGCGGTGGTTTTCGATGTTTCGGCGCCAACTTTCAGGCACGAAATGTTTAAAGAATACAAAGCCAACCGCGATGAAATGCCCGAAGATCTGCGTAAATCGATTCCATACATTCGTAAAATTATTGAGGCTTTTAACATCCCGATTATTGAAAAGGAAGGTTACGAAGCCGACGACGTTATCGGAACCCTGGCAAAAAAAGCCGAAAAAGAAGGTTTCACCACCTACATGATGACACCCGATAAGGATTATGCACAGCTGGTTTCCGACCAGATTTTTATGTATAAACCGGGAAAAGGAGGTGGCGATGTAGAGGTTTGGGGACTGCCCGAAGTACAGGAAAGTTTTGGTATTGAGACCGCCGACCAGGTGATTGACATCCTTGGATTGATGGGCGACTCGGCCGACAATATTCCAGGCTGCCCAGGCATTGGGCCAAAAACAGCTCAAAAACTGATTGCCGAATACGGAAGCATTGAAGAACTCTACAAAAACACCGATAAACTAAAAGGCAAACAAAAGGAACGGATTGTTGAAAACGAGGAGCAGGTGCGCCTTTCGAAAGTTCTGACAACAATTATTACTGATGCTCCGGTTCCGTTCGACCTTGATAAACTGAAAAAAAACGAACTCAATAAAGAAGAGTTGGTAAAATTGCTTAACGAACTGGAATTTAAAACACTGATTTCGCGCTTAAAACTGAGCAGTGCTCCGGCCGAACCGACCATGCAGGGAACACTCTTTGGCGCTCCGGAAGAAGCTGTAACCGAAGTTCCTGCAACAAAAGAAAACATCGACTCTGTTCCTCACCAATATTATTTGGTCGAAAACGAACTGCAACGCGCCAGTTTACGCGCCGAACTTTCGGTGCAAAAGGAATTCTGTTTTGATACTGAAACCACCGGACTAGATACACAAACTGCCGAGATTGTTTGTATGTCGTTCGCGTTTAGGGAGCACGAAGCTTATTGTGTTACCATCCCTACAAATCGCGAGGAAGCACAAAAGGTAATGGACGAATTCCAGGCTATTTTTGCAGATACCAACATTACCAAAATCGGGCAAAATATTAAGTACGATATTCTTATTCTGAAGAATTATAACCTGGAAGTAAAAGGCCCGCTTTACGATACCATGCTGGCACATTACCTCATTCAGCCCGACATGAAACACAACCTCGACATGTTGTGTTTACAGTACCTGAATTACGAAAAAGTACCTACCGAGAACCTGATCGGCAAAAAAGGAAAAAACCAGCTAACCATGCGATCGGTAACAACGGATAAGTTGCGCGATTATGCCTGCGAAGATGCCGACCTTACCTTACAATTAAAAAATGCGTTGGAGCCGGAGCTGGATAAAGCCGGTGTGCGCGAACTTTTCGAAACACTTGAAATGCCACTGGTACCGGTGCTGGCAAAAATGGAAAGTACCGGTGTAAAGTTAAACTCCGATGAGTTAAATAAATACGCCGGTGTTTTACGCGAGCAAATTATTCAACTGGAAAAAGAGATTATAGAACTGGCCGGAGAAGAGTTTAACGTTTCGTCGCCCAAACAACTGGGTCCTATTCTTTTCGAGAAATTAAAAATTGATACCAACGCCAAAAAGACCAAAACCAAACAATACTCCACTTCAGAAGAGGTATTGATTCGTTTGGTTGATAAGCATCCGATCGTACAGAAAGTATTGGATTTCCGTGGACTAAAAAAACTGCTATCAACTTATGTTGAGGCTCTGCCACAATTGGTAAATCCTAAAACCGGAAAGATTCACACCTCTTACAACCAGGCCATTGCAGCCACCGGACGTTTAAGCTCGGTTAATCCGAACCTGCAGAACATACCGATACGTGATGCTGCAGGCCGCGAAATCCGTAAAGCTTTTATTCCTTCGGATGACGAGCATACTTTTTTCTCTGCCGACTACTCGCAAATTGAATTGCGGATTATGGCCGCCTTAAGTGGCGACGAAGAAATGCAACGCGCTTTTAACGAAGGCAAAGACATTCACTCCATTACCGCAGCGAAAATCTACCAGATTCCGGAAAGCGATGTTGATTCGGACATGCGTCGTAAAGCCAAAACGGCCAACTTCGGAATTATTTACGGTATTTCGGCCTTTGGCTTGTCGCAGCGACTGAATATTCCACGCACCGAAGCCAAGGAGTTGATTGACGGCTATTTCGTGAATTTCCCAAAGATTAAAGCTTTTATGGACCAACAGATTCATCTGGCCCGCGAGCAGGGTTTTGTGAAAACCATAAAAGGACGCCGCCGCTATTTGAACGATATCAATTCGGCCAACGCGGTAGTTCGCGGCATGGCTGAGCGAAATGCGGTAAATGCGCCAATTCAGGGCTCTGCCGCCGATATCATTAAAATCGCCATGATCAACATTCACAACAAAATGGAGGAGCAAAACCTGCAGTCGAAAATGATTTTGCAGGTGCACGATGAATTGAATTTTGATGTGTATAAACCGGAATTGGAAACAATCCGTTCGCTGGTGAAAACCGAAATGGAAAATGCTGTGGATATTGGCGTTCAGTTAACGGTTGAAAGCAATGCCGCCGACAACTGGCTGGATGCACATTAAAATTTGTTTCCGGTAACAATTGTTTGATTTATTTCGACTACGCTCAACATGGCTAAAAGGTTGTCAGACTGAGCGTAGTCGAAATTCTAACCTCAAATCTCGTAAAATGCTGACTTTACGATTTCGCCGTATTTATTCAGCGACTTTACTTTTTTAATGTGTTTCAGCAGCTTTCGCTGATTAGGGAAACACCAGGAAAAGTATATCCAGAACTGTTTCATTTTATTCAGCGCGTTGCCCTCGTTATCCATCACTTCCAGATAACTCTTCAGCATTGTTTGATGAAAGGTGTTTAGCCAATCAAAACGTTCCTGCGGAGAAACCTGAATACCTTTTATTTCATGTGGCAACAGCGGGTTCATTAAAATCCCACGCCCCAGCATCCAGGTATCAATGCCGGGGAATTTATTTTGTTTGGCAATGAAATCCTCCATTGAAAAAATGTCGCCGTTATACACCAACTTATGTTTTAGGTTTTGTGTGGCATAGGCAAAGGCATTCTCGTCAATCTCGCCCGAATACAACTGTCCGGCCACCCGCGCGTGCAGAATCACCTCTTTTAGCGGAAACTGATTCAATACGTTTATAACATCTTTTATCTCATCTGCTGTTTTATACCCGGCTCTTAATTTTACAGAAAGTTCACCTTTCGGCTGCGTATAAAAATGCTCAAGTATCTTATCAATCTCATCCGGGAAGGGCAATAGCCCCGAACCTTTTCCGCGGTTGGTGACCATCGGGTACGGGCATCCCAGGTTCAGGTTCAGTTCCGAATAGTTGTGCTCAGCTAAAACATTTTCCAGTGATTCGAACTCCGCTGCATCTTTTGCTAAAATTTGTGGAACTACCCTGCTTTGCTCATTATTCTCCGGAAGTATTTCGCGAACATACTTATTGGGTATCACATTGTTTTTCAACGAAATATAAGGAACAAAATACGCATCAACCGTATTAAATACTTTTGCGTACGCTGCACGGTACACATAGTCCGTAAAACCCTGTAATGGGGCCATGTAAATCTTTGCTTCCATTTTTTGTTTATGCCTCACAAATTAACTAAAATTAGCTTGTCGTTTCCCCGAAAATGGCAAATAGTTCTTCCATAAAGCAAGCACCTTCAGTTTATTATTTTGGTATCTTTGCGCCAATCAAAACTATGGGAGCAAATTATATATATAACCAGGATACCATTGCGGCACATCACGCAAGTGGGGAAGTGCTCCAATCCCTTGAAAAAACAAGCACATTATCACGTGGCAACAACACTGCAAGGCAGAAGAGACAAGCTGTTGATAGTTCCGACTACATCATTACGCGGCAACAGGCTGAAATGCATAGCACTCAACTTGAACAGAAAGCGCTGGTTTTACCCAACCGCGAGCGCGAGTATCCGGGACACGATTGGTTAACCATCATTATTTTTGTTGCCATTGCCCTATTTGCCAGCATCCGGTATTCGTATGCCAAGTATCTTAAACAACTTTTTTTATCGCTATTCAACAACGCCACTTCAATACGCATGCTTAACGATAAAACCTACCCTGTTTTTCATGCGGCATTTCGTCTTGAGGCTATTTTCTATATCATCTTTCCTATTTTTATATTTCAGTGTTTAAATCTGTTTAAATATCAAAGCAGGCCACTAACACCAATGTATTTATTCTTAATTTTCGGGAGTACTTTACTCTATTTTTTTGGGAAAAAAGTGATCTATTTCACATTGGGATTGATGTTTGAAACGCAAAATGAAACCCGGGAATATTTGTTTAGCTACGATAATTTCAATCGTTCGCTCAGTTTGGTGTTTTTACCTGTGGTTATTTTAATACAATTTGCCCCACTTAAAACCCCTGTGTTTATAGCCATTTCAGGACTTGTAATTCTTTTTAGTTTCAATATAATATTACTTAGAAGAGGTGCAATTATATTATTGAAAAAACAATTTTCTTTATTTTATCTGTTTTTGTACCTTTGTACCCTTGAAATTTTACCCTTGCTTTTAATTTATAAAGTTGTTGTTTGAATAAGAAGGGGGAAAGTCTCATTAAAAGCATAAAAATTTGAAAGTCAAGAGCATTTTAGTTTCACAACCGGAGCCAAGTACAGCAAAATCACCGTATTTTGAATTGGCAGAGAAGAATGGCCTGAAAATCGATTTCCGACCGTTTATTCAAGTTGAGGGAGTTCCTGCCAAGGAATTCCGCCAAACACGAACGCAGATACTTGAGCATACTGCTGTAATTTTTACCAGCCGTACTGCTATCGATCATTTTTTCAGAATTGCACAGGAATTGCGCATTACAGTGCCTGATTCAATGAAATATTTCTGCATTTCTGAAGCAACTGCTTTCTATCTTCAAAAGTACATTGTGTACCGTAAGCGTAAAATATTTTACGCCGATGGCAGATTCACCGATTTGGTGAATGTGATGAAAAAACACAAGGACGAGAAATTCCTTGTACCACTTTCCGATATTCACAAACAGGAGATTCCAACCCTGTTAGATAAAGGTGGCTACAAGTATACGAAAGCAATTTTATACCGCACCGTAAGTGCCGACTTATCGGATTTGGCCGATATAAAATATGATGTGCTTGTATTTTTCAGCCCGTCGGGAATTAAGTCGCTGTTTCAGAACTTCCCCGACTTTGAGCAAAATTCAACGCGCATAGCATGTTTTGGTCCGTCAACCGCAAAAGCAGTAGAAGAAGCCGGATTAAGACTGGATATTCAGGCTCCAACAGCACAGGCTCCTTCGATGACTATGGCTCTTGAACAATACATCAAGAAGAGCAACAAGAATTAAATAGAAAAATATATACTTTTGGAAGGCCGTCCGTCGTTTGACGTATGGCCTTTACTTTTTTATGGAAACAAAAGAAAAAACAGAATCACCGGTAGCTCACACACTAAAAAAGGCAGAGCGTTTGTGCAGCAAAAAAGTTATCGACGAACTTTTTGCAGAGGGCGAATCATTTTTAGCGTTTCCAATAAAAGTTGTTTACAAAGTTACTGAGCTACCTCAACCTGTTCCCGTTCAGGCCGGTTTTACGGTTAGTAAAAAAATATTTAAACGAGCCGTAAAACGCAACCGCATTAAACGGCTTATGCGCGAAGCTTACCGCTTAAACAAACAAATGCTTCCGCTGCTTGCAGATGAGCAACAAATGGCCATTTTTTTCATTTTTATTGGTAAGGAACTACCAACGTTCGCACAGGTTGAAAAAGCCATGAAAAAGGCGCTTTACAAACTGGCAGAATCATCTAAAAAAGCCGAAGAAAAGGCATAAAAAAACTCCGAAAAATTTCCGGAGCTTATTTAATTCTAAAGTCATCTTATTCCTGGTCCATAATTTCGGTTTGCATACGTACCGAATCTTCGTGAATCAGCTGAAAAAGAATTTTCACAAAAGTTTCGTTTACATCCATACTCTTCCCAAGCTTTACGCGGTTTTCCATTAACTGTGTCCAACGGCTGATTTGCAGCGCAGTAACATTGTTGTCGCGTTTATACTCCCCAATTTGTTTAACAATCTGTACCCGCGAAGCCAGTATTTCCAGCAATTCAGCATCAATGGCATCAATTCGGTTACGCAACACATCCAGTTGATTGTCAAATTCAGGATTGCTGGCATTTTCGTAACGAATTACCAATTTATCGAGCATTTTCCCAAGATCGGCCGGAGTAAGTTGCTGGCCGGCATCACTCAGTGCACAAGAAGGGTCGCGGTGCGATTCGATCATCAATCCTTCCATGCCCATGTCAAACGCTTTCTGCGAAATTTCGAAAAGGTATTCGCGTGTTCCGGCAATGTGACTCGGATCGCAAATAACAGGCAAATTCGGCAGCAAACGCTTTAACTCAATAAAGGTTTTCCAGTTGGGGTAGTTACGGTATTTTGTTTCGCGAAATGGCGTAAAACCACGGTGGATTCCCACAATGTTTTTAATGCCTGCCTGGTAGATGCGCTCAACTGCACCCATCCAAAGTTGTACGTCAGGGTTCACCGGATTTTTAATCATCACCACAGTATCTGTTCCTTTCAATACATCGGCAATTTCCTGCACCACAAAAGGACTGGCCGTTGAACGTGCTCCAATCCACAACACATCAAGGCCGGCCTTTAAAGCCTCTTCAGTATGTTGTGCGTTAGCCACCTCAGTTCCTACCGGAAACCCGGTTTCTTCCCTTACCTGCTGCAGCCATTTTAAACCAATCGAACCAACACCCTCAAACGATCCCGGGCGTGTTCTGGGTTTCCAAACGCCACCACGAAAAACAAATACGCGTTTGTCTTTAGCCAGCAAACGGGCGGTTTCCATGGTTTGTTCTTCCGTTTCAAGGCTGCATGGCCCTGAAATCAGCAGTGGATTATCGATATTTGGCATCCACGCTTTTATCGGATTAATGTCTAATTTTAACGTCATGATTATTTCGTATAAAGTTTTGTTACAGTTTCTTCATTCTTTAGAAAATGTGGATTCTGACCTTCAAGAATGCCACGGATTTTATTCGCATTGTTGATCAAGTCAAGCATTTTATCGTCCTCTTCGTTTTTCATACAATCGCGAAATTCGATAAGGTGCTTGATGTAAACGTTCAGCGATTCAACAACGTATTCGCGATTTTGTTGAAAAATTGGGTGCCACATGGTAGCCGAACTTTTTGCCAAACGAACCGTTGAACGAAAACCACCACTTGCCAGGTCGAAAATAATTTTTCGATCCTCTTTAGCCTGAACGGCATTGGCCAGTGCATAAGCAGCAGCGTGGGGCAAATGCGATACAAAAGCGGTGCTGTGGTCTTGTTCATCCGATGTCATGTAGGCGATGTCCATTCCCAGCACCTGAAACATCTTTTCAATTAAAGCCACATGCTGCGGCCCCGAGTTTTCCTGATCGCACAAAATGGCAATCTTTCCCTTAAACAATCCTTCCAATGCGGCTGTTGGGCCCGAGTCTTCAGTTCCCGACATCGGGTGACCCGGAACAAAGTTTTTCCGTCGTTTGTGGTTGGCCACCAAATCAACAATTACTTTTTTTGTCGAACCCATATCGGCTACTGTTGTACCGCTGCCAATCAGATCGAGCACGTGCGGCAGAACCTCAAGCTCTTTGTTTACCGGAATGGCAATAATAACCAGGTCGGTATCTTTCACCCCCGCTTCCAGCGTTTCAATCCGGTCTACCAGTCCAATCTCCAAGGCTTTGGCAGCATTTTCTTCGCTGGCATCAACCCCAATTAACTCGGTGGCAAACCCCGATTTTCGCAAATCGCGGGCAATCGACCCCCCAATTAATCCAAGTCCTATTACTGTTGTTTTCATTCGTCTATACAGTTTTGTTTATTTCACTTTTAACCAAAAAAAAGGCCCCGAATTTTTTCGAGACCTTTCTGTAAAATATCTTTAATTTAGACAATACCCTACTTCCTGACCCCGATTCCAGAACCATAATAAAAATAAAAGTAGAAATAGTTATTGTTAAATTTCGTTGTCATTCCTTCAATTTCTGTCAACAAATATAGAGATATATTTTTGAAATGAAATTTTTATCATGTTTTTACTCCGAATTTCACAATTAATATCCGGAATTTAGTTTTTAATTAACTTTTTGGTAAGCACAGGTTGTCCATTTTGGCTCACTTTTACCAGAAATATTCCATTTCCGTATCGCGAAAGATTAATTTCATGCGAATAACCGCCTATTACTCCCTGCTCGTGAGTTGCATATATTTTTTGCCCAACGGCGTTAAACACATCAATTTGTATTTGCGCCTCTTGCTGAACCGCTGAAATTTTTACCGTTACATTATCGGTAAAAGGATTTGGATAAACGTTAATCTCTCCCGGCGATAATAAGGTAATACCGGCTGATACCGGTCGCTGAATTTCCAAATCGTCAATTGCCCAGCCCCAACCTGTAGCATAGGGATCGGAGTATAACCGGAACCGTATAAGAATAGTATCGCCAGCTACAAAATAATCGTTATCGGTAAGTGTAATCGAACGGTTTACAAACCAGTCGGCCGTACCTTCGGTCTCCGAGTTTTGTCCATCAGTTGGTATTCCACTATTGTAATTCGTTTTCCAAACAAGCTGGTCCGACGAATCGTAACCATCGGAAAGGGGATACCAGTTGGCTCCGTTGTTTTTACTTCCCTCAACAATTACATAGTCGTAAAAATTGCTGTCGCCATATACCGAAGTCAATCCACCCGGCTCAACCAAAACCACCTCAGCAAAGTTCAGTGTTCCGTTATCTTTAATAATTATTGGTTTCTTCAACAAAGTTGTAAACTCCAACTCCCCGTTATCAATTTCGGGTGCGGCGTAAGGATGCAAACTATGTAGTGCTCCATCGTTAAAATCAGGAGCCGTATAGATATCAAAATCAGAAAGAAGGAAATCAGGAGTTTCAGCGTTAAAATCGTTTGAGTAGTAGCTAACCGGATCAAAAATATCTTCAATTGTGAAGGAGAAAAAATCCAATTCATCTGCCGGTAACCTGTTGCTATTCGGCGTGTTTGCTTCGTCGATAGCAAATATGGCATAAGTAATCTCATCTCCATCGTTTAAGTTATTTAGGTCGAAAGGAAAATTTCCAATATACCGATTATCAAAATCCCGTTGTAAGGCAAATGGTTCCTGTGCATCTCCATTGATAGAATATTGCACGTAGGCCGTATCAATACCAAGATTATCGCTAATATCTGCAGAAAGTTGCTGTTGCTCGTTGATCAATAGGAAATAATTAATTTCTTCGTGCACAATAACAGGTTTTTCGGTATCGGTACCCACATGTATGGTATAGAATTCAGTTGGTGCCAGTGCAGGATCGGTTCGCATACGGTTCACGGTATCCTGTACTTCAATGTAATACGAGATTTTTTCGGTACCTGCCGCAGGCTCAAAAGTTACTGAATAGGTTCCGTCGCCTTTTAAATCCATTAATTCAAGTGTGTCGGAATGGCTGTCAAATTCGTCTAATGAATAAATAACTTTCGGCGTTCCGTCTTTTACACCATAATCACTTTCAAACCATCCGCTGAAAACCAGCGGTTTTAGTTCCTCAATATCTTTTACCTGATCGAAACGAATATAGATATTCCTCCAGCCGATATCGTCCATAATACCTTTTGTTATAGGCCCCGGATCATGAATTGCTTCTGCCATACCTACGGCGTGAGTCATCAGCGAATTTACATCAGTGTGGCCATAGGTATCGTCATCCAAATGGTAGATACTTGAACCGGCATTAAAAATGTACGGTGTGTAAAGTTTGGGCTTCAGCCCATCGTTCCGATGTTGAGCAATGGGACTATTGGCGTACAAATCGTTTGATACCAGTGCTCTTTTCAACGCACTGCTAACATTTTCAAAAAACGAGGTATCAACAAGCTGCTTTCCATCGGTTTCGCCCTTCTGCACTAAAATATCAAACGAAGTAGCGTCTCCAAACTCCATGTTTCCATAAGCTCCGTATTCGTTGTTGCTGTCGATAAAAAGAAAGCCTGTGAATCCGAGTCCATGACCAATTTCGTGCATTACAACCGTAACTAAATCGTAAAGCGTATCCGGACAATTCATATCAGTGCCATAATACCAATCAACGTTGCTGTTAAAATTGGCAACTATATCGTAACGGCTCTCGCCGTTCATCTCTCTTTTGGCTATTTTTTCAGCTATTGCAACCGGATAATAACGTCCTTTAAAAGGAGCATCTTTAAAGTCTTTATAATAAGTTTCAGGGCCACAACTTCCCAACACATTCGTTTCCAGGTTGTCCTCCCAGTTGGCTTGCATCCGTATTGGCATATCCGACTCAATAATCGATTCCCAAATACTAACAGCATAGGCAAACGCTTCCTGCGCCTCAGGGGTAAAACCGTTATAATCGACTATAATTTCTGACTTTGCTGCTCCGGCCGATTTCAAAAGAAATTCGGCAGGCGGCGGAATTCGCACTCTTTCAACTTCGCCTGATCCGTAACAAACCGGATGTGGCACTTTTATGCTTTGGTTGTAACTCTTTATTTGTGCACTTGAGAATAGCGCGACAAGAATCAACAAACTTAACAATGTACAATACTTGTTCATTATACTATTTTAATAACATTTTTAGGGCAGTAAATTTTCACATTAAAAAGAACATGGGCAACAAAAAGTTCATATAAATTAGACAAAAGTTAAAAAAAATGCCGGAATTTTCATTCCGGCATTACCTAATTTAAGGTCGTAATACCAATCATCTAATATTCTAACCTTTGCGCTTTTTTCTCTGTTAGTAATTTGTACAACACCACTAAAGACGTTACTAACCCTGCGAATGCAGCAATAAATGCGATCATTAATAAAGTTTCCATAGTTCTAATTTTTTATGATTTTTTGAGTAATAGTATTTAAATTGTTATCTGATATACTTGCCATGTAAACTCCGGGAGCTACATTAGGAAGATCGATTTTTATTTTGCCTGAATACGATGCATCGTAAAGTGTTTCGCGATGCACAGTTTTTCCGTATAAGTCGGTAATGGTTACTTCAACGTCATCTGCCATCTCCGAACGGAATCCATCGATATAAATGCTGCTTTTAAACGGATTGGGGTAAATGCTTACCTCGTTGGCAACCAACTGTTCATTAACGTCGGTTGTAACGTTTTGAATTGACAAGTTGTCGATTGCCCATCCCCAACCTGTAGTTGCCTTATCTGATGCTAAACGGAAGCGAAAAATTACGGTGTCGCCTGCTTCAAAACCGGTGTTGTCGGTTAGGTTTATGGTTTGTTTCAGGAACATGTTTTCTGCTCCGGCTGCCTGCGACACCGCACTTTTTAACGAACCTGTAAATTGCGAACTCCAAAGATCATCAACACTTGAGTCGTAACCATCGGTTATTGGCAACCAGCTTTTTCCATTATTTTTGCTTGCCTCAACAATTACAAAGTCCCAAAACTGATCTTCGGTATAAACTGTTCCTTCAACGCCCGGTTCTACTAAAACTACCTCATCAAAACTCATCAGACCATTTTCTTCAAGAACAATCGGATATTTTAACTGGGCGAGCAGGTTGTATTTCTGGTTATCAGCCTGTGATTCAGGATATGGATTTACCGTGTGTAGGTTTCCGCTTGAAAAACCAGCTGGCAAGGTTACTTCAAAATCAGAAATTTCGAAATCGGTATTTGGCGAATCAAAATTATTAAAGTAACCGGCTAAAGTTTCTTTTGTTTCAAATACTGAAACGTTGTAATAACCACTGGCGGGCTTACGGCGCTGGTTCTCGCGCAATGTATTGTCGATAGCCACAATGCGATACTCCACAACATCGCCGCCAAATAATTGTGCAGGAAATTCGAGTTTCCCGGCGTAATTATCGGCACCCTCCTTTGACAAGATGAATGGCTCCTGATCTTGTCCGTTAATACGGTACTGAACCTCAACTCTGTTTACTCCAACATTATCGCTTGCAACAGCTGCAAAATTCATTACAGGGCTATTGGCGTTTACCAATTTCTCGGGGTTATGCTGCAATACCGGCGGATAATAGTCGTCGCCAATGCGGAAACTCAGTTTTTGCTCCGGTGCACGTTCAGGGTAACTGTACGCTACATTACCGGTAGTTTTTGCCTCGTAGTAATAATAAATTTTACCGTCTGCTTTGTTTAAAGGCAAATCACCTTCAAACTGTTGTGTATTGTTATTGTAAGCAAGACTTACGGTTTCCGATGTTGCAAAATTATCGGTTGAGAAAGTGATTTTTACAGATGATTGATCGATGTCCAATTCTCCTCCAACCTCTAGAAATACCGGAAGTTTTTCAAGTGGCTCTTCAAAATCTTTAATCTCGAAACCATCAAAACTAACCGACTTCCATCCCATCTGAGCCAGAACATCCATTGTTTTATCCCCCGGATAATGAATGGCTTCTCCCCTGTAAATGAAAGGTGTCATCAGCGCGTTGGCGTCGCCCTGGCTAAATTCATTTTCAGGATAATGGTAAATACTTGTTCCGTTGTTCCAGCTTTGCGGGGCATATACTTTTACGGATTCTGAATTTCCCTGATTTTTCAATGCAAGATTATTCGAAAGTAATTGTTCTGCAAGTGTTGCTGATGGACGAGAGAAAATATTCTCATCGGCAATTTGCTGGTTTAGCTGGTTGTAAACATATACATCGTAAATACTGGGAGCATTCGCCGTGTTATCAATAATTCCCTGGTTGTTTTCTACATCGAAAAAGCCAACAAATCCCAAACCATGTATCAACTCGTGCAACACCACGGTTACAAAATCGTACTCGTTTGACGGGCAATCGCCGTTGATACCAAAATACCAGTTAATTGAACTGTTATACGAACACTCGATATCGGCTTCCGTACCGTTCAGTTCTTTTTCGGCCAATTTTTCAGCCAGTGCCACCGGGTAATATACATTACTTAGTCGTGCACCTTTAAAGTTGCGGTACATACTGCCTGGCGCACTACTCGCCAATACATTATTTCCCATCCCTTTCCATGTTGCACGAACCTTAACTGGTATCGGCGACGAAATCAGGTTTTCGTAAACAGATACTGCATATAAAAATGCGGGTTTTGCATTTTCAGGAAAGTTCACAAACTCCACCTGGAAATCGGAATTTAATACCGAACCGGATTTTAAGTTTGTTTCATGGGGTGCGATAAATGATTTTTTACTGTCTTCAGAAGCAATATTGATCGGGGCATTGATCTTGGTGATCCTTTCCTGATCGGATTGCTCGGCCCTGGCACAAAAAGCGCCAACTAATACCAGGGCGGTAATAATTAAATGTCTCATTACAATTTTAAATTAGGGTTTGTAAAAATTGTCATGCCTAAATCTCAATTTGCGCAAAGGTTTTCGGCATGTTTTTAGGAAACTTACGCGGCGGTGCACCTGTTTCAATTGGGTTTGTTTGTTATTGAAACAGTGGGTTTGTAACACCCGCCTTGCTTATTCCCTAAGACTTTTTTCAGTAAACAAAGAACTTAATCTTCTTGGAAAACGACTTCTATATTGTCCTCTAATAGTTCATTACAAAGAACCTGACTTTTAATAGAATACCCTAATTATTGTTGCTGATTGGCTGGCCTCTGTTTGACCAAAAATTACCGCTGAAAAACTGATGATTTTTTTAAATCCTTAGATCGGAAACTGAAATCGGGCTATTTTGCTGAGAGGAAGGGTTTACTTTTCTTAGACCGTTTGTCTAATGTTTGCCTACAAAGTACTCCTACTTTTTTACTCAGCAAATTACGATCGAAATCTTTTCCCGCACCTTATTGTTTTGTCTGAACTTTTGGTTTCCGACATGATTTACCGGGTTTGTTATGTAAATCATTGGGTTTGTTGAAACCTCAATCCTACTCCAATAAGTTTCGCTTAACTGCGATCAGTAAATAAATTTTCTTTTGTTGTTTACAGCGTCCTCAATAGTTAAATGGTTTTGTTTCACTACAACTTAAATTAGGTTCTATCTTCTTTCTTACAAATAATGAAACATTCGTTTGAAGCCGGAGAAATTTTTCACAAAACTCTTGCAAGAGCGATAAAATATTGAGTAAGCAAAAATCTGTTTTACAACTATTCTGTTAATGTAAAGCAGTGGGTTTGTAATTTACTTCCACAAAATATCCACCCTGTAACAAAGGTTTCTTAACGCAAAAAATTCAACTTTTGATTTTTAATTTGATGATTGATGTTGTGTTGAAAAATCAAAAGCGCCAGTCAAAGAACGGTTCTATATTTATGGGTTTGTGATGGTAAATGTAGGAATTAATTTAATTAAACCAAATTTTTTTTCATAAGTTTAGCTCGGTAATAAAATTTAAGACCCGCTTTTTTATGAACTTTTTATCAACAGCCTTACTCTCTATTGCTCTGCTAATTGGTGTTCCGGCACAAAAAAAGGAGCAAAAACTTTACGACGAACTTTACCGGCCACAATTCCATTTTACGCCGGAAAAAAACTGGCATAACGATCCGAACGGGCTGGTTTTTTACGATAATGAATACCACATGTTTTACCAGCACAACCCAAAGGGGAATGAATGGGGATACATGCACTGGGGACACACTGTAAGTACCGATTTATTGCATTGGCAACCACTTCCGATTGCCCTTTACCCCGACGAAGGCTCTACCGATAAAGAAAAATGTACCGCCTATTCGGGCTCGGCAATTGTTGATGAAAACAACCTGCTTGGAAAACAAAACGGCAACACCAAAACACTGGTTGCTTTTTACACCAGCCAGCACTGCGGCCAGCGGATTGCCTACAGCACCAACAAAGGAAGAACCTGGGAAAAGTATGAGGGAAATCCGATAATTCCGCTTGATGAAAATGATGATGCCCGCGATCCGAAAGTATTCTGGCACGAAGAAAGCGGGAAATGGGTAATGGCCCTATACCGCAAGTCGGGTACCGACGAAGGCACCAAAGGAGTTTCGTTCTATACATCAGCCAACCTGGTTAACTGGGAATGGCAAAGCCACATTCCAGGTTTTTACGAGTGCCCCGATCTGGTTAAATTCCAGGTAACCAACCGCCCCGATGAAACCAAATGGGTACTTTTTGATGGCGATGGCAGCTATATTATTGGTGGTTTCGATGGGCAATCGTTTACACCCGAAACGGCAAAAATGAAAAGCGATTGGGGAAAAAATTATTACGCCACACAAACCTGGAGCAACATTCCTGATTCGGACGGGCGTGTTATACAAATTGCCTGGATGCGAGGCGGAAAATTTCCCGACATGCCCTTTAACGGACAGATGTCGTTTCCGTGCGAATTATCGGTTACAAAATTCGATTATGGCTACCAGCTCATACGAAAACCTGTTTCAGAAATCGAAAAATTGCATGGCAAACATTATTCGTGGGAAAACAAAAACGTTTTTCCCGGGCTTAACGACAACAAACTAAAAAAGGTATCGGGCGATTGCCTCCACATTATTGGCGAATTCGACCTGAAAACCACCGACAATTTTGGTTTTATGCTTCGTAATGATAACAAATCGACCGGAACGGAGATCCTTTACAATGTAAAACGGGAAACGCTATCCGTACTTGGTTGCACGGTGCCTCTTCCGCCTGTTGATAATAAAATTAAACTTGAAATATTGCTCGATCGCGCCTCGATTGAGATTTTTGCCAACGACGGAAAAAAAGTGATCAGTAACTGTTTCACCCCAACCGAAAAAGCTACCGACGTTGTACTTTTCACCAATGGCGGCGAGCTGGGAATTGACAAAATTGATGTTTACGAAATGAATTCGATTTGGGAAAAATAACAGCATAATGAAATACACTCAAATAATAATAATTTGCCTGGTAATGATTTTGCCAGTGCTACTAAGTGCGCAAGAACAAAAGATTTATGACACTACTGCTGATGCCCAAAAAGACATCGCCAAGGCTGTTGAAGCAGCACAAAAAGCAAACAAACATGTATTCCTGCAAATTGGCGGAAACTGGTGCCCGTGGTGTATCAAATTTCACAATTTTGTGCACGACGATGAAGAGCTCAGCTCATTTATGAAAAACAACTTTGAGGTGGTAAAAGTAAACTACGACCAGAACAACCGCCAGGAAGAACTTTTGGCAGAACTTGAATTTCCGCAGCGATTCGGATTTCCCGTTTTTGTTATTCTTGACGAAACAGGAAAACGTATCCACACGCAAAACTCGGCCTTTTTAGAAAAGGATAAAAGTTACGACAAGGACAAGATTCTACGTTTTCTGAAAAACTGGTCGCCGGCAGCTTTAGATCCGGCTTCGTACAAAAAATAACTAGAAAAACATTGTAATCAGCTGAACACAAATAATCAGCAACACCATTGCCACCGGGTAAACCGTGGCATAAGCTATCGAGTGCGCGTTGGTGTCGGTCATCGAATCGGCGGCTGCCAACCCCGGCGTACTTGTCATACTTCCGCTGATAGCCCCCAGCAATGTCAGAATGTTCATTTTAAAGAAATACTTTCCAAGAATTCCTGCTACAATCATCGGAAAAATGGTAACGGCGCCTCCGTACAGAAACAGCTCAATTCCGTACTGATTAAATGTTTCCACAATTTTTTGCCCGGCACCTGTTCCAACCGCTGCCAAAAAAAGCAATAAACCAAACTGACGAACCAGCTGGTTCGCCGCCCCTGTCATGGTCCATAAAATCGGGCCGGTTTTGCCCATACGACTAAGTACCAGCGCAACAATTAACACACCTCCGGTTAGCCCCAAACTAAAAGAAAAAGTTCCCATGGCAATACTGATCTTACCTACCAATACTCCAAGAATAATTCCGAGTGCTACCGGCAAAATATCGGTATCCGATAAACGTTTCTGGTCGTTACCAAATATCTTTGAAACCATATCCATGTTGGCACGGCTACCTGCAATCATCAGCTTATCGCCAAACTGCAACTTCGAACCCGGACTTGGAACAATATTAATACCTGCACGGCGAATACGCGTAATGGTTGCACCATAAGTATTCAGCAAATTAATCTGGCCAACGGTTTTATTTACCACTTCTTTATTGGTAACCAAAACCGTACGCACATCGTATTTTGCGTCGATGGAAATTTCCTGCTCCGTTTGCGGCCCAATCAGCAACTCCACATTTTTTAGTGCTTCTTCGGTTCCAACAGCTTTTATCAAATCACCTTTCAACAATAAGGTCTTAGGAGTTGGAGTAACAGCAACGCCATCGTGTACCACGCGCGAAACTACAGCTTTGGTCATAAACCGAATACGTAACTCCCCGATGGTTTTGCCAACAACATTCTCGTTTTCAACCACAAAATTGCGTTTTACTACCTCCGGAAATTCATCTTTTAAAACCGCCAGATGTTCTTCTTCAGCTTTGGCAATGGAAGTGCCCAATATTTTTGGCAGAAAACGAATGAACAGAATTACACCAATAACACCAAACGGATAGCCCACACCATAACCAATGGAAGCCAGTGGCGAACCGGTATAATCAATTGCAGCAGCCAAACCCGGCGTACTGGTTAACGAACCGGTTAATAAGCCAACCGCGATATTCGGGTCGATTTTAAAAACGGAGATTATAAGTACAGTTATTGCCGAGGCCAGCACAATAAGCAACGATGCAAATCCGGCCAATTGGCGCCCTTCTTTTTTAAACGACTCGAAAAATCCGGGTCCTGCCTGAATTCCGATAGTAAAAATAAAAAGCACCAGGCCGAGGTACTGAAAATCTTTGGGAATTACTACACCATAGTGCCCAAAAACCAGGGCTACAAAGATTACAGCCGACACATCGAGCGATAGCCCGAAAACCTTGATACGACCAACGATAAAGCCCAATGCTATAATTACAAAAAGGGCAAAATAACTATTTCCGAGTAATTCCATTTGTGCGAAGTTTGGCACAAAGGTAAGGAATAGTTTTTGGGACTAACAAGCATTGATCCCGAGATACAGACTGATTTAATGTTAACTACAGGAACAAAAAAGGCGGATAAAATTTATCCGGCTGGTTTATTTTCGACTCAAATTTATTACAATAAAAAGCTGAAATCGTCGCCGGCCTTTAACTCGTAAGGTTCCTGTCCTTTTTTAAAGATGCGGCAACTTCGCTCTCCAATGAGTTCAATTTTACCGTCTTCTACTTTAAACATGGTTCCTTCGCGCAATCCGGCCACGTAGCATTTCGGATTAATTTCGAGGAATTCAGAAATTCGCTGCTCACGGGTTTCGCCGCCGTGCCCTTCAGGATTGGCATCGAGATAGTGCGGATTAATCTGAAACGGTACCATATTAATACAATCAAACCCAAGCGGATCGATAATTGGCATATCGTTGGTAGTGCGCAATGTTGGGCAGGCAACGTTCGATCCGGCACTCCAGCCAATATACGGTGCACCATTGTATACCCGCTCGCGAATTGGGTTCATTAACTTCCGGTCGTGTAGCATGCGCACCAGCTGCCAGGTATTACCGCCACCAACAACAATGGCTTCGGCCTCTTGAATTGCTTTCACCGGATTTTCGAACGTATGAATACCTTTTATGTGGTGCCCCACTTCGGCAAAACGTTCTTCCACCTTTTCGCAGTAAGTATCAAGCGAGAAAGTAACAGCTGCATACGGAATAAAAACCGCAGTTACCGGCTTTTCGCCCAGGAATTTTTTTATCTCGTTTTTCGGGTAATCCAGGTAAGGTTCACCCGGCATTGTTGAGTTGCTTAGCAGTAATAACTTCATAACTTTTTGACCAATTTTTTATGGCCGAAAGAACTGAAATCTTATGGATTTTTCCAATGATAATTATTGGCTATTGTAAATTTTGTATATTTAAAGAACAAATAATCAACCTATACTTTAATGGATCTCCAAATTATTCAAAATCGCATCATCGAAATCAGAGAGCAGCGGGTTATGCTGGATTTTCACCTGGCAGAACTTTACGAAGTTGAAACAAAAGTTTTAAAACAAGCCGTAAGACGAAATATTGAAAGGTTTTCCGGAAGACTTTATGTTTGAGCTAACTAATAATGAATTGGATAAACTAAGGTCACAAACTGTGACCTCAGACTGGAAACCAACAACTTATACACCTTTTATCTTTACAAAACAAGGAGTTGCAATGTTATCAAGCGTACTGAAAAGCAAAAAGCTATCCAGGTAAATGTTGAAATCATCCGGGCATTTGTACAACTACGAAAACTCGCTATTCAAAATTCTGATATTACTAACCGGATAAATGAAATGGAGAAAAAATATGATAACCAATTCAAGGAGGTATTCACAGCTCTTCGCTACCTTATAAATCCTCCTGAAAAAGAAAGACGAAAGATTGGATATAAAAGATAAGAAAATGTTAGCATGTTAAGCCTCTATCTTTTTATTCATACAAATCCTCCAAATCGCAAGCTGCCAATTCCACAAAGTAATCAGCTATTTGCGAGGTAATATCTTCAACAAACTTTTTACCTTTTTCGGCAGTGGCTTTTTTCGGATTTCCAACACCGGTGTCGGCCGAAACTTTGTCCCACTGACGGGGCGCCCATGCGGTTTTGTTTTTCAGCCCATCAAGCTTAAATGCTTTTGCCTCTCCAGGTCCGGCTTCATCAAGTGGCCTTACCAAACCGGGAAAAAAGTGCATAATTATGCTTGTTTCCATTTCGTTGGCATGGTCGCCGGCTTCCTCAAAATAATCCTCGTGGTCAAGCATTCTAAACCACTCCACCAGCGAAATAAACACATCGGGGAACTGAGGTTGAAGTTCGCGAACCAGCGGTTTAAAATCATTTCCTCCGTGGCCATTCATCAACACCAGCTTTTTTATGCCCTGGCCGCTTAAAGCCGTCAAGATATCTTTCAGAATTATAAGTTGGGTTGACGGTTTGGTGTGCAAACAAAACGGCATATCAATCTGCCCCATGTTTTGTGCACCCAACGGAATTACCGGAAGCACCATTACTTTTGCACCCTTTTCCCATGCTTTACCCGCCGCCTGCTTAGCAATTTCTGCCGTCTCCAGCGAATCAGTTCCGTAGGGTAAATGGTAGTTATGCGGTTCGGTGGCTCCCCAGGGTAAAATAGCCACGTCGTACTTTTGATTTTTTACTTGTTTCCAATTGGTTTGCTCCAATACGTAAGGTTTAGCATTCATTCTCTCGGGTTTAGTTTGTTGTTGTTTATAGTTGAAATAAGGTGATACCAAAAGTAAATGGCGTAAGTTCCGGCCCTTTATCGGTTTTAAACAGCGGCACCAAATCGTAGCTGGCAAACACATTAAACCAGCGGTACCCCGTGCGTACCATTACCGAGTACCTGAAACGGTGCATCGAAAAATCATCCACTACTTTTAATTTCTGTTTCTTCTCTTCCTTATACTTTATTTTGGTATGGCTGCTTACCCGTAAACTACCCACCACTCCGGCTGAAAAAAACAGGCGGTTATCGTAATGATTGATGGGAATCTGAAATTCGAGTAGCAAAGGCAGCGTTATCATCTCAACGGCCAGCTTCGATTTCTGGTTATCGTTAAAATACAGGAATTCCGGCGAAATTACTCCATCGTATCCTTTAACAATGGTGGTATTATCATCCAGACGATAGCTCTGCAGTTGTAGCCCCAATCCGGTAACCAGGCCAATGGTATTCCTGTTTTTCTGCAAACCGATGCTTTGTTGCAAGAAGTTGAAATACACCGAATTCGACCGAAAAACATCATTGTCCATAAACTCCGACTCGTAACCGGAATAATCTTCGTTAAGCAGCATATTAAAACCAAAATCGATGCCTACCCAGTGTCCAGAGAAATCGTCTTGCCACAGTTTCAGCCCGTTATGGGTAACTTCTGAAAGATCGATCTTACGTAAAAAACGCTGTGGATTTTCTACCGGCACAATGGTATCATTTTCCTGTGCATTGATTTCAAAACCTGAAAAACAAAGAAACAGGAACAAGAGGAGCTGAATCGGAACTATTCTTTTCATGGGCTTTCTGTGCTTCATATCTAACATGTGCTTTACATATGAATACCAACAAAAGTAAGCGTTTGGCGAGAATTATAAGAGAATTCGGTGTTAAAAATGGGATTTGCCAATTACTGGCAAATCAATTCAATAGAATAAAAACCTAACACCCAACGTTAAATTTACGAAACAACACAACATAAACCACTGAAATACAAATAAAAAGAATACCTTTGCGGCCACTTAAAAAAATAGTATATGAGTTTATTTGAAACAATGGGGTTAAAAGCCGAAATCCTTGGTGCGATCCAGGAGCTTGGTTTTGAGAATCCCACGCCGGTTCAGGAACAAACGATTCCGTTTTTACTGAACAGCGACCAGGACATGGTTGCCTTGGCACAAACAGGAACGGGAAAAACAGCGGCATTTGGCTTACCTATTGTTCAGCAGTTCGACACGTCGGTAAAAGTACCGCAGGCCTTAATATTAAGTCCAACGCGCGAACTGGCTTTGCAAATTGCAAAAGACCTCGAGAATTTCTCGAAAAACATTAACGGAGCAAAAATTGCCACTTTATATGGCGGTTCCGACATCAGAAAACAGATAAAAGACCTTGAGAATGGCGCCCAGATTGTGGTGGGAACTCCGGGACGTACGCTCGATCTGATAAAAAGGAGCAAGTTAAAAGTACAGGATATAAAGTGGGTGGTGCTCGACGAAGCCGACGAAATGCTTTCGATGGGTTTCAAGGACGACCTTGATGCCATTTTGAAAGATACACCGGTTGAAAAGCAAACTTTACTGTTTTCGGCTACCATGCCGAAAGAGATTGTACGAATTGCCAATACTTACATGGCCGATCCACACGAAATTTCGGTGGGCAAAAAGAACACCGCTGCCGAAAACGTAGAGCACAACTATTACCTGGTGCACGCCAAAGACCGTTATATCGCACTGAAACGTGTGGCCGATATCAATCCGAATATTTACGGAATTATTTTCTGCCGTACACGTGCTGAAACTAAAGATGTGGCCGACAAACTAATGCAGGACGGATACAATGCCGATGCACTGCACGGCGACCTGTCGCAGGCACAGCGCGATCACGTAATGTCGCGTTTCCGCAGCAAACACCTGCAAATGCTGGTGGCTACCGATGTGGCTGCACGTGGTTTGGACGTGAACGAACTGACCCACGTTATTAACTACAACCTGCCCGACGACCCTGAGGTATATATTCACCGAAGCGGAAGAACAGGACGTGCCGGTAAAAAAGGTATTTCCATTACCCTGATTCACTTGCGCGAAAAAGGGAAGCTGCGCGATGTGGAGAAGAAAATGGGCAAAAAGTTCATTAAGGTTCCGGTACCACTGGGAAAAGAAATTTGCGAGAAGCAACTTTTTAACCTCATCGACCGCGTAGAAAAAGTGGAAGTAAACGACGAGAACATTGCGGAGTTTATGCCGGTTATTTACAAAAAGCTGGCCTGGTTGGAACGCGAAGAGCTGATCAAACACTTTGTTTCGGTAGAGTTTAACCGCTTTTTACAATACTACGAAAACGCAAAGGATATTAACGTTGACGAGGCACGCGAAAAAGAATCGATGCGTAACGAGCGTGGCGACCGCCGCAGAGGTGGACGCGACGGACGTGAGCGTGGTGACCGTGGAAACCGCGAGCGCGGCGGAGACCGTGAACGCGGAGATCGTGGCAGAGCACGAAGAGGAAACGGTGGCAATATGTCGCGATTCTTCTTTAGCCTGGGTAAAAAGAGCGGCGTTAACAAACGTGCAATTATCGATTTGATTAACCAGAACACCCCGGGAAAAAGTATCGATATTGGCAGCATTGAAGTGCTGAAAGGTTTCTCGTTCTTCGAGATCGACTCGAACTACGAGAAAGAAATTACAAAAGCTTTCAAAAATGCCCGCTTCAGAGGCCAGAAAGTGAATATTGAAGTAGCCAATAAAAAGAAGTAGCTTTAGTTGCAAGACACAAGTTTCAGGCTACAAGCTTAAGAAATAGGAAATCCGGTCTTTTTTTGGGACCGGATTTTTTTGTGCCTGTCAATCCCCCTTTTATTCCCCTTCGCCAAGGGGGACACGTCCTGCTTTATGTAAACTACGGTGTACACACAACTTAAATATTCCCTTTTTCAAATGATTCTGCAACGATTTTTCGTTCGGAACAAGCTGACCAATTCTAATCAAATTTAGACGCCGAACGATTTTTTATCAATCTTTTACCCGGCGCTTTGTGTCTTCGTAAACTCAGCCACTCGCACCGGGCTATTGCCTGTCGCCCGCTTCGGGGCTTTAAGCACCAAGGGTGCGTAATCAATAGCCCGGGGGAAGCACCCGCAGGGAGCACAGCCCCGGGAATAGAAGAGAAAAATCACAAAGGCGCAACTACTACCGGTTTTTGAAATACAACCCTACCTTGCGCCGCATATTAAAAGTCGATTATAAATCAAGCCCTTAGAATATTTATGTGTACACCATAGTTTATGCAAAGGAGGTGTCCCGATATTATCGGGACGGAGGATTAGACAATCATTTCAAACTCGAATGTACAATCGAACATCACTACAGATTTTGCAACTATCTTTTGCACCTTCCTTCAGGGCGGTGATTACTTAATGAACGTAAAAATGGCTTTAGCATTTAATCATTCATTTTTAACGGCTAAAGCCAATCTGTTTACTACAGAACCAAACACCGGGCTAAAGCCACGGTGCAAAAACAATTACTCTATTCTTCCTCCTCAGCATTTCGTCCATCGCGTTGGCTAAGGCGGGTGTTGTATTTTTCAATACGTTTGTTGAGTTCTTTAACAAAAGCTTCGTAGGTTTCGGGCCCTTCAACAAAAATTAAACAATCAACCAGTTTGGCTACGTTACGATAGGCATCGTCGAGTTGTTTGCGCGCCTCTTTCATTTTTAATGGTGTTTTAGCCGTCTCGTCGGTATAGCGCTCGCCCACCAGGTCTTTCACCGCCTGGTTATTCGCTTTTAACTCGTTTACCCAGTCGGTAATTCCAACTGTAGCTGTATCGCTACTGTATTTTCCTTCCAGTTCGCCTGTTAAAACATCGGTAGCTGCTGTTTGCTGGTCGTAAGGTTTTGTAGTAATACCATCGAAACTATCGAAAACAATTTTCAGGCGGCGGGCAGCATCGCGCACATCGGATTTAAAATGGCGCAGTGCCGCGTCAACCATATCTTCCATACCCAGGATTGTGTTGTCGCGGGTGTGGTCGGCATCGGCAATTGGACCGGTAAAAATACTTTTCTGCACCACATCGAGGGCTTCGGCTTCGGCAGTCAGCGCCGATGAAAAATCAGGGTAATACCGTTCAATTTTTAAGGCTTCAACCGTAAAACGAACGATCAGATCGTTTACTTCGGCGTGAAGATTGAAATGTTCTTCGTTTCGAAAATCATGTAATCTTGCATTTAAAATTTCCATAATTATTTAGTTTAAGAGTGATTAATTGGTTTCCGCACTCGCGGAAACGTGGTTTTTAATTTATTTCTATCCTTCCGCGGCAACGGAAAGCTTGTTTTAATTTCATTTCAGAGTTTCCGGAGTTGCGGAAAGCTTGTTTTGAGTTCAGTTCTGACTTTCCGTTTGTGCGGAAAGGCTCTTTTTAATCTGGCGCTTATTTTCCGCAGGCGCGGATGGCTTGTTTGAAGTTGCGTTTGGGATTTCCGCAATCGCGGAAAGATGTTTTGGCATTCATTTTATTGGTATTTGATATTAAACAAATCAAAACTACAACATAATTAAATGCATGTCAACCGTAGAATTACCTGGTTTTAGGTGGGTAGTTTTACCTGTTTTTGGGAGGGTTGGCCACTGGTCATAAGTCACTAGTCACTAGTCACTAGTTCACTCTCAGAAAATCAAGTATTTCATTATTACGAGATAAACTGTCGACAAAAAAATTCCCGATTCTGATCATTTCATTTTGTTCATCATATTCGAAATAGTAGCTGATACCGTACGATGAACTTGACAATCCCCATATCAAAAGGATGCTATCTCTTTCTATCTCATAGAAATATGGGCCAGAATGAGGCTTGGGTAATAAGTATTCGCCCTGCATTTCCATTCCCCGATTTAGTATAAACAAGTCTGACTCGCTAAATTCCAGCGTATCGGTTTTATGTACCGTTTCTATCCATGTTCCCCTTAGGTGCTGCGGTGTTTCATTTTCATCTTTGTTACACCCTGCAGCAACGAATAACACCAGCAGAAAAAATAAAGAATTGTAATTTGTGGCTATTGTCTTCATTTGGTAGTGGTTTAATTATTTCTACTAACACTATTTACACACTAATAAAATCCCTCTCACTTTTGGGCTATTGATCTTAGAGCAGCTGCAGCCGAGGTCTTTTTACTCAATAGTAATATCCTTTTGTATTTTCAGGCTGCCCAACCAAATCAGGCCATTATCCTGATTAATTTCTGCTTTACTCACCTGAAAACTTAGCCCGGGAAACTCGAAAGTAGCTTTGTATTGCCCTGGTGGTACAGCTTCAAAATGGCTATAGGCAATTGTAATTTCTTTGCTCTCGTTTCCATTAATTACCGATAACCAATCCAAATCCCAGCTATTCCAGGGATCGGCCGAAACGACCTCAGTTTTAGAACCATACATCTCGTAAGCACTGAAATCCCTGATGAATAATCCATTTGTAAAATAGTGAAACAGGCCAATTCCGGTTTTTTCTGGATCGATATAGTAATAGTTGAAATCGTCGTTATTTTTTAGCAGCAGTTTAACTATTACGTTCGTTGACGATACATAATCAACCGATGTGATTTCACAACTCAACCCGGCATGAAACTGATTGTACTTCTTTAGCGCATCAACAATTCTTTCATCTTCGCGTGGGTCGGGCAAAAAATTACCCAGGCTATCGAGGTAGGGCATTAATCCAATAGGTACAATATTGTCGCTATAAAAAGATGGGTGTGTCCCAATTATCGGACCGTGAGGTGAGGACGACAAATAAAGGGGCCAGGTTTCCCCACTGTAAATTTCCTCTTCATTTGCAAGAACGGTGAATTCCCCAAGGTTTTCAAAAACCTCAACAAACGACATATTATCTTTTAAATAAATCAGATGAGCGGAATAATCGTAGTATTCAAAATCATTATGCGTTAAAACAACCTCGCCGTTTGAGGTCATACAAAATCCATCGGTAAGATTTTTTTTGATTTCAATTTCGTCTTCATTCAGATCATCTTCTTTGTGGCAACCTGCAGCAAAGAACAGCACCAGCAGAAAAAATAAGGAAATGTAATTTGCGGCTATTGTTTTCATTTGGCAGTGGTTTAATATACTTTTGATTTTTAGATGATTAAAAGTAGAAAAAGGTTGCGCTAATGGTGGGTTGTGAGCTTATGTTTAGCAACAGGTTAACTTACCACTGGTCATTAGTCATTAGGAGCCACAACCAGTGACCAGTGACCAGTGGCTAGTGACTTTCTCTTTCCCACTCGTACCCAAAATTTCCCCATTCAGCCATTCTTTTTTTCAGAAGAACAGTGTTTGCTTCATCTTTGAACCAACAAAAACAAAACCATGCAAACAATTTTTATTTTGATCTGATTATTGAGATTACAGGCGGCCGGTCGTAATGAATCGGCTGCCTTACAACGGGTTTTTCAGAAACAGTTTTTTACTATCTTCATAAACGAAAACCATGGCAAACTTTCAACTACATAAACAAGTAAAAAACAAGTGCTCAGGCACCTGGCCATTCTGGCAGGCGCTATAGCCATCAGCATCGCTTTTAGCCTGGTGCTTTTTCAACGCATCTTGCACCCCGGTATCTGGAACATGCTACTTTTAACCTTTATCCAGCTGGAACTGTTCATGTACCTGGGTAATCGTTTTTTTAAGTCGGTCGATCCTGATGCTCCCGGAGCCATAAGGAAAACCATCATCCGGCTGGTACTTTTTTACTTTACGGTACTGCTTATTGCTTCAGCATTGTTCCTTGCCCTTTTCGCCTGGCATTTCTGGCGGGGCGGAGCACCATTTTCGGAGTTTATCCCCAGCCTTATGCATGCAGAATTGCGGTCGTTTTTAACCGCTGCCGGAATTGGTTTTGCCCTTGGTGCCCTTTTCTTTTTCTACACGCAATGGGCCGACACCGTAAAACGGATGCAGAAACTAAAGGAAGAGAAGCTTATTTTTCAGTACGAGACACTGAAAACGCAGGTGAATCCGCATTTTCTGTTCAACAGTTTAAACACCTTGTCGTCGCTGGTAAGTTCTAATCCTGCGTTGTCGGATAAATTTATTCACAAGCTTTCAGCCGTTACCGCTACGTGTTGGAGAATCAAGAGAAAGACCTCGTTCCGCTGGCTGCCGAAATGGAATTTGTAAAAGACTTTTTTTACCTGTAAAAAATTCGCGACGGCGAGAAGATCGAACTCAAAATTGATTTCGAAGAAACAGGAAATGCGAGGATCATCCCCGTGTCGCTGCAAATGCTGGTCGAAAACGCCATAAAACACAATGTTGCCACACGCAAAGAGCCTTTACTGATCACCATTCATTTTGAAGGTATGGATAAACTGGTGGTGCGCAACGATCTTCGTCAACGCATGCAACTGGCCGCCTCATCGAAAATCGGGTTAAAAAACCTGAACGAACGTTGCAAGCTCATTCTGAACCGCGAAGTGGAAACACAGGAAACGGCTGATGAATTTATTGTGAAAGTGCCTTTAAAACTTAACGACTTAGGCAAATGAAGGTAGTAATTGTTGAAGACGAGCACCTTGCTGCCGAAAAACTGATGCAGCAGTTAAACACCATTGCTCCGGAAGCGGAAGTGCTTGCAGTGTTGGAATCGGTGGAAGAAGCGGTGAACTGGTTTGCTGAACATCCTGCTCCTGATTTGGTTTTTATGGACATTCAGCTCGACGAAGGCCTTTCGTTCGAAGTTTTTGATGAGCTGGAAATTAAAGCCCCGATCATTTTCACCACTGCTTTTGACGAGTACGCCATTCGCGCCTTTAAAGTAAACAGCATTGATTACCTGCTAAAACCCATCGAGCTGGAAGCTCTGCGTTCGGCTTTGGGAAAATATAAGGAGTTGTACAGCCAGCACCAGTTGCTGGAAGACAAAGTGGCAAAAGTACTCGAGCAGTTGTCGAGAACCTACAAGTCGCGGTTCTTTATTAAAATCGGCAACCGCTTTCAATCCATCCAGGTGAGTAAAATCTGTTGCTTTTTTGTGCAGGAACGCAGTACATTTATAAAAAGCCTGGAAGGCAAAACCTACGACCTCGACTTTTCGTTGGATCAGCTTCAAAAAATGGTCGATCCCGATCAGTTTTTCCGCATTAGCCGTAATTACCTGGTAAACATTAACTGCATTAACGAAATTGTGGGCTACTCCTCTACCCGGCTAAAACTAAAACTGGCCGCCGAGCTCGATGAAGCTATTATCGTTAGCCGCGATAAGGTTTCGGGTTTTAAAAAGTGGATGGATAAATAGGTTAAGAATTGGATGAAAGACGGAAGGCAGAAGCCTGAAGAAGAATTTCTATCTACCCCTCTCCCTGCCGGGAGCTCCCCTCAAAAGGGGAGCGAGCGCTGAAAACTCTTTCAGCTTAACATCATGGCTTCCTGCCCAGCCTTGCCGATGTTTCCCCTCGTGAGGGGAAATGGCGACAGCCAAAAAGGTAAAAGAGAACCATGTCATTCTCAATATATCCAAAATTTACAGGTAGTCTTTCGAAATTAAAGTGCTTAACAAACGAGAACAAAAAAAGGAGCCATCTCTGACTCCTTCCTATATGCAATTATAACTTTCTCTTCTTAAGCCAATTTTGCGTCTAATTCAATTTCGGCAGTGCCGCCGGCATACAAGCGCGAAATCGGGCATTTTGCTTTAGCTGCAGCTGCCAGTTCGTCAAATTTCTCTTGCGACAAACCTTCGCATTTTGTTACGTTGGTTAATTTAATGTTGGTAATGGCCGGTCCGCCATCCAACTGCCCCAATGTAACGGCTGCTTCTGTTTCAACGCTTTCAGGAGTTAATCCTTCGCCGCTGATTAATGCTGCCAAAAACATGGAGTAACAACCTGAGTGTGCTGCACCTACCAGTTCTTCGGGGTTGGTTCCTTTTCCTTCTTCAAAACGCGATGCAAAAGTGAACGGCCCGCTGTAACCGGTGATGTTCATATTTCCTTTTCCTTCTTTAAGCGTTCCGTTCCAAACTGAGTTTACTTTTCTTACTGACATAATTTCTGGATTTTAAGTTTTACTTTCTATAGTGTATTGTCTCCTGGCTGCCAGTTACATCCGGTTAAACCAGGATTCTGCGTAGCTTCCAAAGCTCTTAATACCTCAGCAACGTTACGGCCTGTAGCATCGTTATTACAGTTTACCCACTGGATTTTTCCTTCAGGATCGACAATAAATGTAGCTCGGTAAGCAACGCTTCCAGGTTGTAAGATACCCAATTTTTTGCACAATGACTTCGAAGTGTCCTCAATTAACGGGTAAGTAAGATTAGCCAAACGCGGATCGTTCGATTTCCATGCCAGGTGAACTTCGGCAGTATCGGTTGACACACCATATAATTCAGCATTTAACGCTTCAAATTTTGCGTGGTTGTTGTTAAACTCCACAATTTCGGTTGGGCACACAAAAGTAAAGTCTTTCGGGTAAAAGTAGATAACCATCCACTTGCCTGCCTTTTTATGATCTTCTGATGTTACTTCTCCGATCTGATTGTCGGCCAATACAGCTTGTTTTTTAAACTTTGGAAACTTATCTCCTACAGATTTCATGATTTTCGTTTTTTTAAAGATTACTGGCAAATGTAAATCGAAATACAGCGTGTGTCAAATTGATTTTTTTGAAGCGAAATAGACAAAAGCTATACAAAAAACAGTAAATCACTGATGTTGAAGATTCTTCATTACGCAAATTGAAAATACCACTTCGTTGCGAGGCGTTTTATTTACATTTTTCTGCTTGTTTCACAACATTCTTTATTGAAAAGCACTTAACTATCACTATATTTAACCGTTTTTTGAATAATTTTCATGAATATTTAATACCTATCCGATTAAAACTAATATTGTTATGGAGGAAAAATCAAAAATGACATCTGTATCAAGAAGAGCATTTCTTGGCACAACAGCAGCAGCCGCTGCAGGATTTACAATTGTTCCGCGCCACGCAGTAGCAGGCCTTGGTCATAAAGCACCAAGCGACAAGCTTAACATTGCCGGTGTTGGTGTTGGAGGTATGGGTTTTGCTAACTTAAAAAACCTGGAATCTGAAAACATCGTTGGTTTATGTGATGTTGACTGGAAGTACTCAGCTCCTGTATTTCAACGCTACTCGGGTGCCAAAAAGTACAAAGACTGGCGGAAAATGTATGACGAGCTGGGTGACAGCATTGATGGTGTAGTTGTTGCAACTGCCGACCACACACACGCCATTGTTGCAGCCCATGCCATTACCATGGGTAAGCACGTTTATGTGCAAAAGCCACTGACTCACTCCGTTTACGAATCTCGCTTACTTACAAAACTGGCCGATAAGTACAAAGTGGCCACATCGATGGGTAACCAGGGATCATCGGGCGAAGGTGTAAACCTTACCACCGAATGGTTGGCTAACGGCGAAATTGGTGAAGTAACAAAAGTGGAAGCATTTACCGACCGTCCTATCTGGCCTCAGGGTTTAAATACTCCGGAAAGAGGCGACTGGGTTCCGGAAACACTGGATTGGGATTTGTTTACCGGTCCTGCAAAAATGCGTCCGTTCAACCAGGTTTATCACCCTTGGAACTGGCGTGGCTGGTGGGATTATGGTACTGGTGCTCTTGGCGATATGGCTTGCCATATTCTTCACCCGGTATTTGTTGGGCTTGATTTAGGTTATCCTATTCATACTCAAGGAAACTCAACATTACTGTTACAAGACTGTGCTCCTACTGCCCAGTCGGTAAAACTGACTTACCCAGAGCGTAAGGCAAGTGCCGAGAAACCATGGAAAGGCTTGAAGAAAAACACGCTTCCTCAAGTTGATGTACATTGGTACGATGGTGGAATTAAGCCAATGCTTCCTGAAGGATGGCCAGATGGTAAAAATCCGAACGACCAGGGTGGTGGCGTAATTTTCCACGGAACAAAAGACAAACTTATTTGCGGATGTTACGGTGTAAACCCATGGTTATTGTCGGGTCGCACACCTGATTCTCCGAAATTCCGTCGCCGTGTAGAAACCAGCCACGAAATGGATTGGGTACGTGCATGTAAAGAAAGTGCTGAAAACCGTGTTCCTACTGCATCAGACTTTAAAGAAGCAGGACCATTTAACGAAATGGTTGTAATGGGTGTTCTTGGCGTTCGTTTACAGTCGCTGAACAAAGAACTGGATTGGGATGGCGAAAACATGGAATTCACCAACCTTACCGACAGTGAAGAAATCAGAACTGTTATTAAAGATGGTTTTGAAATTCACGATGGTCACCCAACGTTCAAGAAAACGTGGACCGATCCTGTTTCTGCAAAAGAATTTGCAGCTGAATTGATCAAGCATACTTACCGTAAGCCTTGGAGTTTACCTGATATGCCTGCCTAAATTCAGTTTTAGAAGATATGCGAAAGGTGTCTGCGAAAGCAGGCACCTTTTTGTTTAGCTAATTTTTAGGAAATGCTTGCGTATATTCGTGCAAATTCGTAAACTTGCACCCCGAAAATCGTATGTAATAGTACATTTTCGCTCCGGGCCTATAGCTCAGTCCCGATAAACCAGAAATTTTCAATTTCATCGTTTATCGAGGATGCCCGAAAAGCTAACAAAATAAGATTTTGAGCTTTTCGGTATTGGTTAGAGCACCAGCACGGAACACAATTTGAAATATTGAACACTAAGATATTTAGGGCCTATAGCTCAGTTGGTTAGAGCACCTGACTCATAATCAGGGGGTCCCTGGTTCAAGCCCAGGTGGGCCCACTTTTAGAACACCTAAAAATGAAAGAGTTACAGAATTAAGTTTCTGTGACTCTTTTTGTTTTTACGGATCTTGCACATTTCTTGCACAGTTTATAGGTAAAATCGATGAATTATTGTTTTGAGAATGGTGGTTATTTCTATTGATGGTTGGTCAGGCGATTCAAATTTCTTTTGGTTATACCGGTTAAGTTGAGTTTGTTGAAATTTAAAAATAAACTATTCTTAAAAAGGACATTCATCAATCTCTGGATCTTTAAGTGCATCATTTGTCTTTGACGCTAATTTATCAATCCACCTTCTTTCTTTGGAATTATGTCTAATACTATCATTTTCTTCATCTTCCCAGCATTCAATTACCAATCTTCCTTCTTTTATTTCTTTTAATAATACTTCCCTATGACGAGGTTTAAAATCAGATATGAAATCTAAAAAGCTATTAATAATCCCTTCTGGCAATTTGTGAATCAAGGTTTTTTCATCAATTTGAAATTTCTTCAACTCTTTTTCTTCAACAATACACTCTTTTAGTATTTCAATGCAATCTGAATTTTGTTCTTGATGAATAATGGAGATTTTTTTCATTATTGTGAGTTTAATATTTCACACATAAATATTTCTACTAAAATAATATATTTCTACTTATTGTTTGTCGGATTGAAAGAGCAAAATTCTTTTTGTGGATAAGATAGTGAAATTATAAATTTGATAGATTTATATTATCAAGATTCATTTATCGATTTTATAAAGTTTCAAGATTTATATTTAAACAAATCCAAATAACATGCAAAGAATATTTTCAATGGCAAATAACCTAACGATTCATAATCATGAGGTCGCGAGTCCAAGTCTCGCTCTCGCTACTATTAAGGATGAAACACTTACACTTTTTTAGTGTAGGTGTTTTTTTTATGTCTTGCCCGAATCTTGCGAGAATCAGACATCACCCGGAGTATTTAAAATGGTGACTTATAAAGATATTAGATTTATATTCTGTTTTGAATTTATCGGAGATGTCATTTGTTTGAGAAAGATGGAGTAAATCTGAGCTTAACATATTGGACTTTCTCATAGTCACAAATTATAAACTTCTTGAGCACTTCAGGAATCTCAAAATGAGTTCGGTTATTTTGGATTAATTTTGTTTTCAATCGCCTCAAGCTCTTTTTGAACTCCAACGTGCAGTCCATTTAGGTATGCACCATTGGTTTCAACCGCTGACTCAACATCATCCAACGAACTAAATTTGGTTACTTTCTTACCTTCTGCATTAGACCCTCGAATATGATTACGAAGAAGCGTGTTTGCATTTGCTGCACTTTGTATATATTCTCTCCAACCCTTAACAGTTCCAAACAGTACCTTTAATGCTTCAACCTTTTTTTCCTCATTTTTTCTTTTCCTAAATTCGTTTATCGCAATAAATAATGATACTATTGTAGGAATTAACGAAACTCCAATCTGTATCCAGAATTTTTGAACTTCATTCATAATGTTAACTTTTTATTTGAATATCCGTATTTAGTCATAGTCCAGTAATTCCAGCAATAACCAGCCTGTCAAAGAGTTTTTCTCCAAAATACCTCCGGTTTAGCTTGTAGA
>NZ_FOHT01000046.1:0-28333 GCF_900111425.1 Draconibacterium orientale
CTCTTTTTTGTGGAAAATGGTCGGTGGTCAATTTACTCCGGCGTCGATGGTCAATTTAAATTGGCCTTGGGTGGTCAATTTGACTGGCGTTTCCATATAGAGCACTACAAATACGATTAGTGTAAGCAGTATTCCGTAAAGTGCCAGGTAAACCAGCTGCCCGGAAAATCCTTTGATATAAAGGTTAGTGTCTATCTTTTGAATGGTGTATTTTTTCATCTTTACTTGTTGATTTAGATGGTGAGAGAAGATTGAGGAACGATACAGGATCGTCCCTCAATAACTACATAGTCACACTGTCCGGTCTCCCCACCGATAATTTGTTAAGCAAAGAATGAGCGGATTACTACGCCAACAAGAATCAGGAAGAGACATGCTCCAAACCATCCCATAATGGCCTTTTGCGTATCCTGGTCCCCACTCTGCCATTTAATGTAGACACGCACTCCGCCGATCAGTCCCACTACTGCCCCGATGGCAATAATCAGGTTAGCCACAGGATCCACATAAGAATTGACTTCCGTGGTTGCCTGATCGATCCCGGCCGAGCTTTGTGCCATGGCGTTATACACTCCCAATACCAGCATAGCCATTAGTGCCATGCCCCTGCGATAAATCGCCTGCATTTGTTTTCTCATAATTTTAATTTTTAATGGATTATTGTTGACATTGAAAATCGTCGATCTTAGCTGCCAGAGCCGGATGGTTCTTTTGTGTAAAATGGTCCAGTGCCATTCCATCATCTATTCCGGTCTCTTCATACATCGATGCTTCAACCCGCTGGTTTTCGACAGGATTTACCGGTAAAATCGTTGAGGGAAGTTCATTGGAATAAACAGCGATGGGTTGTAATCCTGTTCCGGGGATAATTTCAGCCTCACTGGTTTCATAGTGCTGCTCATTTTCTTTTTTCTTTGATTTGGACCAGGAATAAAGAATTATAAGCATGTACCATGCTGCCAGGCATAGCGCGAGAAAGGATAAAAATTCTGACCAGGTGATTTGATTGATTCCAAACATTTGCCTTAAGTTTTAAGTTTCTTTTCTTTCCGGATGGCTTGAATTCGGCACCTATCCGGTTTTGCAAATGTGATGGACTTCAACTTAAGTTTCACCCCATGAACACCCTACTGGGGTGTTTTATATGGTTAAATAAATTCCTTCTATATCATCAGAATTATTCGTATCTGGAGGAAAATAAGCTTTGATTGAAAATACTATTAACAATTACATTTAAAATGCTTTCAATTGTTTTTAAATAGTAAAATAACTTTCCCTCAAAAGAAAAGAAAAAAGGGAAAAAAAGAAAAGAAACCAATGAAACTGACAGCCGTGGATAAAATGCAGGATTGCCACGGAACCAGTAATTACAGCTAAATAAACCTGTAAAATCAGTAATCCGGGGCATTCATCTTGATCTTGCATTTTTCTGTGGGAGGGTTTTGTGGGGAGGCTGGCGATCTTGGGTTTCTTTTTGGTTTTTCTACCTGTTAACTTATTAACACCTGTAAAGCCGTATTTGTGGGCGGCTAAAGAAAAGTGCAGGACTGGTGTGAAACAAAAGGATGGCTCTTTTCGTGCGGTGCCTGTAGGCTCTTTCCCCTGTAACGGCGAAACAAGCGACCGTTTCCCGTGAGTGGGCGAACGGGTTTAGGAAGCGTTGCAGGCGGTCAGGGGAATGTGCCGGGGCACTGGAAAAATACCTTAAATTACCTGTAAAATTTTAATTGCGGGCAGGCTAAAGGCAAGTGCAGGAATGCAGGGAAGCTCAGCGAAACAAGGAAGCGCTGACCGGAGCCTGTTCCGGGTTTTCGCTTTGGGCGGATCAGGGGCGGACGAAAATGCGGGGCGGGTGAAGGGAATACAGGGGAAGGCCTTGAGCAAAGCATACCGGAATTCCGGCTCTTGCCGTGGGGTGCATAAGGCTTTTCATTCCGGGATATCAACAGGAGAGAAAATTCCTGAGAATGATGAGTAGAACAGATTCAGCATGCGGAATGATGGGCCGATGCAATGGAAGATTAAAATTCGGCTCCAACTTTCAAGGTTTAGTTCATTATTACTAAATTTGTCCCGTTTTACAGAAAAGATTCAATTATCCCTTTGATATAAACAAACTAAGTCATGAAAGCCCACGATATAAAAATCAGAGAAGTAAAATCAGATGATATTCATTTGGTGCAGGAGATTGGCAAAAAGACTTTTAAAGAGACATTTGAAGCCAGTAACAGTACTGAAAATATGCAAGAGTATTTAGACAACTCCTTCTCCATATCAAAATTGGAAACTGAATTATCCGACCATAATTCTGCATTTTATTTTGCACTAACCGATGAAAAAGTAGTTGGCTACCTTAAAGTTAACTGGGGAGAATCACAGACTGAAAATTCGGATAAAAATGCACTTGAAATTGAGCGTATTTATGTCTTAAAAGAATTTCATGGAAAGAAAGTTGGACAAATTTTGTATGAAAAAGCAATTGAGATTTCAGAACAAAAAGGCGTAGAATTTATTTGGCTTGGTGTATGGGAGGAGAATCCTCGAGCAATCCACTTTTATAAGAAAAATGGATTTACAGAATTTGACAAGCATGTTTTCCAGTTGGGTGATGACAAGCAGACAGACATAATGATGAAACGGCCAATCAACTATGATTAATCCGTAGCCAATATCAATTATATCCGTTTATCTCCGGCATTTTTGTCAAATGCAATCAGGTTAAACATTTCACGCATACGGCTGCGGACACGATTGCCGTATTTTTCTTCTATTTCACTGGCAGATAAGTTGGTGGTCAGGTGTGTAGGAATTCCTTTTGAAACAAACAGGTCATAACGGCTAAGCAAGATCTCTCCCATCACGTTACATTCATTACCGAAGTGCTTTTGAACCTGCTCGACCCCCAGGTCATCAAAACAATAAATGTTTGGAACGGGATTGGAATAAGACAGGTTTGCAGGATTTTTGCTGTAACGATTAATAACCTTGTAACCTTCTTTTTCAAATTCAAAACTGATATCACGAGCTGACACTACCCGAAATTGCTTTCCGTGTTGAAAAAAATATTTTACCAGGCTCATTAGTGTGGTTTTTCCGCAACCTATGGGGCCGGTAAGTAAAATTCCTTTTTTCAGGTCCAGGTTCCATTTTGGGGCTACGTCTTTGTCTTCAATGGCATAAACAATCAAACGGTAAAGCAATTCTGAATCCTCAGGATACAAACGGAATTGTGCCCCGTAAGTTTTTTTCCCCAGGTCTTCCAGCCACTTTCGACAGGCTTTGAACCCAAACTGGTGTTTCCCGTTTTCAAAACTGGCGATCTCCTTATAAGGGTTCGGAATAATCTTTATCGGTTTCGACATGGAGGGGATTGGCTTTTCCGTTTTGTTTTTTTCTTCCATTTTTTTTCAAATTTTGGGAGGAATCTTCTTTATTGTTTTTCTTGTTTATATAGTTTATAAAAGGTGTCCCACTAGTGGTCCCGGTAGCAGTCCCGGTAGTGGTCCCAGTAGCGGTCCCGAATCTGGTACAGCTAACTTTGCTTACCTGGTAGCGATTAGCTCCCGGCGAATACCGGATATATCCCCAGTCGTTCAATTCTTTCATACACTTCGAATAGGTGGTTTTGGATCCGATCCGGGCCATGGCCATCACATCCTGCCTGTTGATTTCAAATTGTTCCCTGAAGCGGTTCAGGTTCCAGAGGTTAAAAAGTGCCATATACAGGCTGATGTGCTGTGATGTGATGTTAGCATCTGTTTCCAGGTGGTCAAAAAAACCGCGCAGGTGCCGGATATAATTCATTTTTTCCGGCCCAGGTCAAAGCGATTATGCACCCGGTTTTTTACCATCATTTTCTGGATTTCTTCGCTGTCGTAGAAGATTACACCGCCAATTTTGGTAAAGGCCAGAGTCCCGTTTATACGCATGTTCTGAAGGGTTCCAGGAGAGATTCCCAAAAGCTTTCTTACTTCGTAAGATTTTAACCATTTTTTGGTGGGTTGCCCGTGATGAGCGGCGAAGAGTAGTTTGATTTCTTTGAGTAATTCAAGTTTGAATTCCCGAAGATCGTCGGTGGTTACAATTTCTGTTGGCATAACGTTTTGTTTTTAAATGATACAATTTGCGTTTTGCCAAATTTGAAAAGTCTAACTGGATTTTATTCCCCATGAACACCCTACTGGGGTGTTGTTTTTTGGAGGTAAGTGTGACCTGTCAAGTATTCAATATACTCAACAACAACTCATTATAAAAACAAAAAAAAATTATACTTTTTGACTTTTATAATGCTCTGCCGATTCCTTTTGTGCCTGTTTAATTTTTATTGCCAGGCACTTGCGGTGAAACTCTCGAAGTTCATCCAGTTTTTCTTCCGACAGTTCCTCTATAAGGTTCATACGTTTCGCCAGGTCTTCAATCTGCCAGTATTCCACAAAGGGGCAATCCGGCACAGCTTCGCCAAGCGGGCATTTTTTTAAAGGCACAAGTAAATCTGCATACTTAATGCTTCTTTCCGAAAAAGTCATGTGTTGTTATTTTGGTTACTGTTCTGTCCCTAAAACAGTAAATTAAAAAAGTAGCGTGGGACTAATACATTATCTGAACTGAAGGGCCGCTAAACCCTTGTATAACGGACAAGTACGCCCCACGCAAATCGTGGGCGTCATACTTACATTCTCGTTATACTTTAAAAATTAGCGGTTTTTCAGTTCAAGAATAAAAGCTAACGCTCTAATATCATTTCGCTCACCTTTCCCTGTTGGTGAGAAGATCTCGTATTTCTACTACAAAGATAATTCAATTCTTACTCATTTCTTATGTCATTTTGATGTTTCTATTCAATTATTCGTTTACACTTATTCATCCATATCATCCATTCGCTTTTGTAAAACTTCTATTAAATGTTTCAGAAAACTGATTTGCTCACTTCTGCCGCGCATTTCTTTAAATGTGCCATAAATGTCCTTAAATTTAATATTGAACATTTTTTCGAAGGCACGGGCAATTTCTATTCGGCTAGCCTTCCCGTTATTAATGGCTTTAGCCAAAAAAAGTGAATACACTATTTCCAATGCATCAATATTAGGATTTGTCCAGTATAAGTTGCTGACAAATTCTTCGTTACCTTTTAGTTTCCGAATTTCGTTACGAATGTACTTTTTCAGTTGTTCGTAGGCCATAATCTTCGCCAGCGTATAATCATAGCCGGTAGAAAATTTTGGATTTGCATGTGCATGAATACTGTCTTTATGAATGCGTGAATCTACATTTCCTCTGAGAAAATAGATATGATCAAAGTCGGTTCGTGATCGTTTATAGTACTGATAAAATGCTTTGTTCGCATTTACATAATCACAGATTTCCTTACTCTTGTCCTGTAAGAATTTCACTTGCAATTTCTTCCCTCCTTCTGGTCTGTAGGATTCTAAATCAAAAACCTCCGTGTAAAAGAAAAGCTTACTATTGATCCGAGGCTTAATATGCTTGAAAAAGTAGATTTCTTCTTCTTCGCTTTTAAAACCGTTCTTTATTACTGACTCACGCAATTTCATCATTACACTATCGCATAGCCCCATGGCTTTTTCGGTTAACTCCACAAAATTTTGTGTCTGTGTTTTTAACTGGGATAAGGTTTCTTCCAGTTCCTCGATGGTTTTATTGTATGATTGGTTATCCATGATTCTATGCTTTTTTATTTATACAGCGAACAATACCATATAGTCCAAACTGTATATAAATGGTGTAATGTGAATTTTCTATTTCATAGATTAAATTTAAATTTTTATTTATCGCAAATTCTGGAAGCATATAGTGCCTCGTAATACATGTTGCGATATGCAACTTGAAGATTAATACCAAAACTTACAATAATGTGTTCTATACTCCTTCTGATCCTAGTATTTCTCTTCAGAACAATAATATTTGTGTAACTCAATTCGTCTATACCTCAAGAATGCCCTGTGAGTATTTATTCTACTTGGAATGTTATCACAGATGGATCTAATTTGAATCAACTAAGCATACTAATCATTGGACACATTCTTCAAAAAAAGATTTATTTTTTTATAGAAAATACTTTTAATTCTGATTAATATTTTTCTAAAACCTCCTTCAAAACAAATATTTAAAATGGTCACTTTAATTCATTTCGTATAGTTGAAGAACACGGCTTGAGTACTCGTCTGCTAGTGGTAGCTCTATTCCCAATTCCATCAACAGATTACCTCTAAATACTTTCCCTTCTATTGAAAGAGTTTCTTTATCTTCCTTATTAATTTCCACTATTCTATATCTTTTGTTTTTGTCCAAACCCGACATGCGAAAACGAGGAATTACTTGACCATGATAATGTTCAGTTTTAAATGCAAAAAATACAGCACGGTCTTTCTCTGGAGTGCAATACATTAGTGAGGCAACGCCTTTATCATCGTATGGAGAGATTAGTCGGTACAAATCGCCTTGCTGGATAACCTGACGAATTTCTTTATAAGTATTGATTGCTTCCCTGGAAAAATCCTTTTCTTCATTTGTCATATCTTTGGGTTGCATCTCCATTCCCAAACGTCCTGTCATCGCCACATCAAAACGAAATTTCAAAGGCATTATTCGTCCTGTTTGATGATTAGGAGAAGAACCAACATGAGAGGCCATAGCAACAGCCGGGTAGAAATAGGACACTCCCCACTGCATATATATTCTTTGCAGGGCTTCCGTATTATCACTTACCCAAAATTCATCGAAATTAGGCAATACCCCATAATTAGCACGTCCTCCTCCGCTGGCACAGGCTTGTATTACTAAGTCGGGATATTTAGCCCGGATTCTTTCCATTATTTTTCTAAATCCCCTATGGTAGTCAATATAAAGATGGGATTGTTTACCGGCTGGTAAATAGGAGGAACCATAATTGGCAATATTCATATTAGCATCCCATTTTATGTAAGCAATGTCTGGATTACGGGTCATCAGGTTGTCGATAGTTGTGTATATAAAATCCTGTACTTGCGGATTTGATAAGTCCAGCACCAATTGAGTTCCTCCACGACCAGGCCGGGGTTCACGATTAGGTTGACAAATAATCCAGTCTGGATGCTTTTCGTAAAGCTCACTTACCGTATTCGTCATTTCCGGCTCAACCCATATTCCGAATTTTATATCGTTTTTTTCTGAACTTTGCACCAATGCATCAATTCCGTTAGGTAATTTGTTCTTATCTACAACCCAATCACCTAACGATGAGTTATCGCTGTTTCGTTGATATTTATTTCCAAACCAACCATCATCCATCACAAAAAGCTCGCCTCCCATATCGGCAATATCCTCCATCATTTGTTCCATACCTTGCTCGCTGATATCGAAATAAACGCCTTCCCAACTATTCAACAAGATGTCTCTCTTTTGCTTACCTCCATGAATTTTTCCATTTCTCGCCCATTCATGAAAATTTCGACTTACTCCCCCCAAACCATCATTACTATATGTTAAAGCCAGTTCCGGGGTAACAAAAACTTCATTTGCTTCCAGTATGTATTCTGAAGCATCTTCGTTAATACCTGCAAAAAATGAGTGATAATTGCTGTCATCGGTGTCAAAACGAAGGCGGAAATTACCTCCCCAACAAAGTGCAGCGCCAATTACCTGACCTTCCTGTTCCTGTGGCTTACCATTTAGAGAGATCATCACCTCCGCATGATCAGTATGTGAATTGCGCACACCATCCTTATTTTTAATTACTTTCATGCCTGGCTGTAGTGGCTCCGTTACCACTCTGCTTTCATTTGCCCAGGAACCATATAAATGAGAAATCCATACGTCATTCTTACGAATAGGTAAATAGGCAGATGCAAATTGCTGTAATTTCACATCCCCTTTCTCGTTGTGCATTATTTCGCTCCAGGTTTCAATAATATCAGAGTTTTTATATGATTTATATACAACCTTAATTTCAAAAGGGTATATTTTATCGTTCATGGTAATTTCAGTAAAGGTAGCCTTGTCGCTTTCCCTTTCATTTATGTCAGAAATAACCATATCCAACGATAAGTTACCATCAGCATGTTGCACCTGCAATGCTGCTTCTGATGAACACTCAATACCGAATACAGGGTAAGCAGGACGATTGGCAGCAACTCCTGTGTCATAAATCTGTGAAACTTCATTTAAGGATATCTTTTCTCCATAGTAAATGAATTGCAACTCCTCTCCAACACGTGCAGATAGCACTAAAGATGTATTTTTTGTAGAAATTAACAAATCTCCTTCTGCTGCAAACATTACAACAGAAAGCAAAAGGCCAAGCGCTAATAATTGTATCTTTTTCATTAGTTTAAATTTAATAACTTTAAAAGGTGACTCATATAACTCGCATAAGCCCGCTCCTCTAAAGAAAGAGGCACTTAATTATGCTCGTTTCATTTGTGTATTTTTAATTCTTAGTTTTTCTCATTTCCCGAAGTTCAAGGGTAATCTTTTCCATAAACTTATCACTCAAACGATAAGCCATAAGAAATAAAACAGCAACCCCTGCACCTATTGCCGGGTATATACTGATCAACATCCGTATTCCGGTAATTGATTCTTTAGATTGAACGGTATTCGCTTCAAAACCATAAGCAGCCAGTATCCATCCTGTGATTGCGCCTCCCAATGTCCATCCCATTTTCTGAGACATGCTGGACGAAGAAAATATCAAACCGGTAGCACGACGACCAGTTTTGTATTCAGAATAATCAGATATATCAGCATACATACTCCAAATCAGAGGTAAAACAATGCCCGCTGCTAAGCCGATTAATAAATTCAATATAAAAATCAGCAGTATTTGCTCGGGCTTCAAAAAGAATAGCACTGCACTTAGTGCTGCTGCCAAAAGCATCGCATAAATAAAAGCATTTCTTTTTCCCAGAAAACCAGATGCTGGATTTGCAAATAATACTCCAAGCATATTACTTCCTAACCACACGGTCATATAAGCACCGGATAATTTCTCCCACGCAACCTCGCCTAATAAGGGCAGATTCTGATCCTGTATATAGTATTTAAAATAATACTGAATACTGCCATCGCGTAGCGAGTTAAATATGAGTACAGAAATGCAAGCTCCCAGCATGATAAACCATTGTCCGTTCTTCGCTAAATCCTTTAAATCGCTCTTAATGGCAACTTTTTCACTAACGGGTTTCAAACGCTCCTTTGTCCAGGCATAAGTCATGATGAAGAAAAATGCGGCTATAATTGCATAAATTATTACCGACAATTGAAAACCACGGGCATCTGATAATTCCATCGAATTGAAGAATTGTAACAAATGAGGAATAGAGGCAGTCATTACCATACCTCCGGCATAAGCACCGATGAACCTAAACGATGATAAACTCGTTCTTTCTTTCGGTTTGTCTGTCATCACACCCAGTAGTGAAGAATAAGGTACATTCACAACAGTATACACCATCATCATCATTGTGTATGTGATGTAAGCATAAATCAACTTTCCACCTGGTCCTAAGTCTGGCATGGAAAAAGTAATAATTCCAATTAGACCAAAAGGGATAGCCCCCCATAAAAGAAATGGTCTAAATTTCCCATGTTTAGTTTTTGTCCGGTCGGCAATAATTCCCATAAGTGGATCATTAATACCATCCCATAAACGCGTTAGTAATAGCATGGTACCAACACTTTGAGGAGAAAGATTAACGATGTCGGTGTAATAATACATTAAAAACATCGAGAATATCTTCCAAAACAAGGAAGAGGCAAAATCTCCGAAACCGTAAGCGACTTTTTCTTTAAGTTTAAGAGCTTCTGTCATCTTTTTAATTCCAAATTTGAGATCCGTTTTATTAGTTCAATCAGAGCTCTACTGTTATGATAAGGGCATTTCCAGAATCCAGCTTTATCTTCCTTCAAATTTGGAAGTCCGCCATTGTTTATACTCCAAAACCACTCTCCATTTTTAGTATCCAGTAAGTTCTTTTTAATGTATTCCCAAGTCCTTGTCAGGTTCTGAATATACCGTTCATCACTGCAAATCTCCCACGCATCCATAAGTCCAACCATTGCTTCGGCTTGCACCCACCAATGGCGATCTTTATCAATATAATTTCCTTCTCTCTCATACCAAACTGATCCATCCATGTCAGTTCCTTCATCCAGCGTAACTTCAACTAACTTAAGTGCTGATTCTCGCACAGACTGAATAACAGTAAGATCCTTTGTTTCAATAGCGGCTTCGTTCAACAACCAGGCTCCTTCAATATCATGCCCGTAAGAAACATTGTTAGATTGAACAGTCCAGTCCCTATCAAAAAACAGATTGAAATGACCACTTTCCTGATCAATAATTTGCTCCTGAAAAAGATTTAGCAAAACCAGAATACGTTCTTTTAATTGCTCATCAGGCCATGCCTTGTAAAAATTAGTATAAGGTTCCAAAATATGCAAATGTGTATTCATTGACTTGGGAAAATTCGCATCTTTAGGACTCAGACGCATATCTCCCAACGACTGAAAGTCAACACTTAAGGCCTCTAAATAGCCTTCAAATTCTGAATCTCTAAATTTATCTTCCAGTAAATCAAACAAGCTTAACGCATATTCAAGACTTTCCTCCTTGCCCCTAGCCAAATAGTACTCAGAAAATGCGTAAATACCAAAGCCCTGAGCATAGGCCTGTTTTCGTGTATTTAGCGGATTTCCCAAATAATCACACTCCCAGTACAAACCACCGTTTTCTCGATCCCAGAAATGAGAAAGTAAATACTCATAAGCACGATCTGCCATCCTTAGATATAACTCATCGGAACATAAACGATAAGCGGTAGAAAAGGTCCAAAGGATCCGGGTATTTAAAACTGCTCCTTTGCCTGTTCCAGAAATAATTTCTCCGGCAGAATTAATTTGCCCGACAAAACCTCCAAATTCCAAATCCACAGCTTTAGTACTCCAAAAATCGAGAATCCGGGACAACTCATACTTTAGCTCTGGCTGCATAAGTTGTAGTTGCTGTTTCTTATCTTTCAATTCTAACTCCATTACAACTCGATTAAACTAAATTCATAAAGTCATGATTCTTGTTCACCAGACCATTGATAGTTTGAACCGATAAATGCGAATGGAGCTTATCCTGGGGCGAATTCACGCAATAATCAACCAGCTTTTCAACCGTCGTTGTTGCAACATGCATACGAGTATCAGACGATGCATAATAAATAAACACTTTCCCATCTTCGTCCTTTATCCATCCATTCGAAAAGACAACATTCGACACATCACCAACACGCTCGTTCATGAGTGGAGCGATAAAATGTCCGTGAGGTTTGTGTGTAATTATCCACGGACGTTCCAAATCTGTCATAAACATATACAGTGTGTATCGTAGCCCAGCTGCGGTGTTACGTACCCCATGTGCCAGTTGTAACCAACCAAATTCTGTGCGAATCGGTACAGGTCCCAATCCATTTTTAACCTCGTAAACCGTATGATAAGTTTTTGCATCTACGATAACTTCCTCTTCTACCTTAGGATTCTCAATATAATCACACATCCCAAATCCAATCCCTCCACCTTTACCTGTATCAATAAAACCATCCTGAGGGCGGGTATAAAATGCATATTTGCCCCCTATAAGGTGCGGAAAAAGAACGACATTACGCTGTTGACCACTGGTAGAAATCAGATCCGGCAAACGTTCCCATTTGACCAAGTCCCGTGTACGGACAATACCCGCAGCAGCTATCGCACCAGAAGTATCACCTTCTGGTGCAGTCGGGTCTTTTCGCTCGGTGCAAAACACACCATAAATCCATCCATCATCGTGTTGGGTCAACCGCATATCGTACACGTTCACATCGGGTTCTTCGGTTTGAGGTAGGGTAACTGGCCGATCCCAAAACTTGAAATTATCAATCCCATTCGGACTTTCTGCCACGGCAAAAAATGATTTTCGATCATTACCTTCTACACGTACAAGCAAAACATATTTATCGTTGAATTTAATTGCCCCGGCATTAAACGTAGCATTAAAACCAATACGTTCCATGAGATAGGGATTAGTTTCTTTGTTCAAATCGTAACGCCAGTGCAAAGGGACATGTTCGCGGGTAAGAATTGGAATTTCATGGCGATTATACACTCCATTATCGCTGAACAAAGCATTGTTTTTCCTTTCAATCAGGTTTTTATGCTTTTGCTTAATAAATCTCAACCTTTCATCAAACAGCGTTTCTGTATTATTCATTGTATATCGTTTATTTTTTAATTTGATTAAATTCATTGAGGAGTAAAATGTTGGGTTGACTTAAAAGTTCCTTCGCATCTGCAGCTGCCTGATGACCGGGAAATGGAAAGTAGAAGTGCTTTTCTGAATCGTTTCTCCATACCATAACATAGCTTAGATTTTCGTTCACAATTGAATCATTTAAAACGGCTCCTAATACTTGTGTGTACCAAATTGAATCATTTACCAGCTCTAGTCCGGTTTCGGTCAACGCAGCCAGTTTCCTTTTCTCTTTAGCTACTTCAATAACTATGTGTAGCTTATCTATTGCGTTCTTCTCTCCACCCGATTGTTTCAAATCGTGATAATTATCCATACCTAAAATATCTACATAAGCATCACCCGGATACCACTGCAGATATTTTTCCTGCGAGTTGAAATTACAGTCGGGCGAATAGGCAACGACCATATTATTTAGTCCTTTATTTCGTAAGTAATCGATGGTGTAGCGAAATAATTTATGAAATTCAACTGGAGTACAAGAATTGGATCCCCACCAGAACCAAGCTCCGTCCATCTCGTGCCAGGGGCGAAAAATGAAAGGAATTGATGAACCAGATTTGTCTTTCAGGTCTAAAAAGAATGCTGCAATTATATCCAGTTGGTTATTAAACTCCTGATGATAAGTACCTCCTGGTAATATATGTTTCACAACCACCATGTCGCCGTGCCACGAATCAATAGAGTCGATTGGTGAATACGGATGCCAACTAAAAGTATTGATTCCTCCCCGTTCGTTTACCCATACTGCAAAATCATGAATCTTCGAGAACGGCACACTATCCAGGTTTACGTTTCGTCCGAGTTCAATTCCTCCCAGTTCCCAGCCAAATAAAGCCGGATAGTCTCCTGTAACTCGCTTAACATCAGACTCGCCATCTATGTACTCCCAGCCAACTCCGTAAGCCAGATCATCCTGATGTCCAAACAAAATTCCTTTTCCTTGAATTTCATTCAAATCATAGATTAATTTCTCTCTGGTTGTGTCCTGCTTGGAAACTTTTTGACATCCACAGAATAAGAATATTAAAATATATAGCAGGATACTTTCTTTTTTCATAATTATAATTGATGTGATGTGGTTATTTTAAACTTGGCATTTGATCAAGTGTAATGACATAGTTCTGGTCAAATGCATTCTGCCACCAGGCAGCATTAGCGTGTTCATGATTCGTACTGGAAAAACCAGGTTCAGAGGTATTGTTGGTACGCTCGTAATCGTACCATGGCATAAAATAAGACCATTTAGCACCTGCACTCCATTGTTCGGAGATTGGTGCAACACTGCCAAATTCACTTAAAGTCACCATCTTGGTTGGATATCTTTCCTGAACAGAAATGAATTGTGAAGAAATAGTGGAAGCATCTGACACATCATAAATATCACGTCCAATAATATCAACATATTCATCCCCGGGATAAAAATCATCATCTTTGGTTTGCGTGGTCCAAACCCAAATGAGATTATTCAAACCCTGCAACTCAAAATAATCAAACATATATATCCAAAGCTGTTTAAATGATTCTGCCCCATCTGCACCCCACCAAAACCAGGCTGAGCCACCATTGTACTCATAGATATTTCCTGCAGCTTCGTGTAAAGGTCTCCATACCACAGGAATATTTTTGATTTGCAGCAATTTGAGGTAGCCTACCATTTTTTCAAGATCAGCCTTTAAAATCCCATTCTCCCATGTACCTTCTCTCAAGGCGTTGCCTGCATTAAAAGTTGTTTCTGATGCTGTTGATGTGTATTCACTGGATCCATTATATGATGGAACATTCCAATGCCAACATGCACTAATTATTCCATTATTATTCCACCAGTCCTCTACAACTTTTGTATCCGAATAATCAATCCAATTCGCCGGAGACCATCGTAAATGAATATAGTCGAAAGTATGCATTGCCGGATATTTTCCGGTATGTTGGTGAATCCATTTTGCTTCGTTAGTATTCCAACTAACATTTGCAATAGTTGAAGAGATAATTTTATTACCATAATTATCCATTAGAAAGTTGTATACGTTAACAGCCTGAACAGAAGGATTGGTTACCGCAAGTGTTGGATTGATTTCAACAATTATTTCAGGCTTAGTTGAGAAACTATAAGTATACGCCTTAGCATAATTATTAGCTAAATCAAGAATCGAGGTTGCAGTAATGTTAACTATATAATCCGTATTCTCCTCCATGTCAGCACTAAGTGTAAGCACTCTTCCATCTACACTTGCCTCAACATGCTGATTATTCAAGGTAATATTATATGCTTTTCCCAGCTTTATTTCCTCGCTGTATGTTATAAACAAACTTGTCTCCAGCGAAACAGCTGTTGCCCCATCTTCAGGCATACACTGCACCACTTCGGGAGCAATAACATCATTTGGAACTTCTTCCTCTTCTTTGCCGCATCCAAACAGCAATACCGTCAGACACAATAACTTCCAATACCTACTCATAAGCAATTCAGATTAAGGATAGTCCCTCTGTATAAAAACAGAGAAGACTATCCATATAAAACTAACTAGACTATTAATTAAATTGGGTCAAATCGTAGATTATCGATGCTTATACCTGCGGGTATGATCCCGCCGTACAATCCATTCGTTCCGGAAGACAAGTCGAAAGTCCCGGTTAATCCCCACGTACTTACAGGCACTGAAACAGTAATCCAGTCACCACCAGTTTCAGATGGGAACAAATTAGGTCCATACCAGTAACTCCATTGATCGGCAAATACAAACTGAAGTTGGGCATTTTCGGCACCAGTTACCCCTTCTTCAATACGAATATCGAATTTCAAGATGTAATTTTCTATATTCTGAATTACGGGAGCCGGAGCCCCATTTGACTGATGATTACAATTCAATGCCCATCCATCAAAAGACGATGTGTAACGTATAAAGGTGTTTCCATTTTCAGTAAGAATTTCTGAGCTTCCGCTCCAGCTGTTATCCCACGATCCATTGTGATCGCCATGTTGCTCAAAATCCATTACCATAATAGTTGCGTCAGTAATCGGATCTGTTCCTCCAATAAAAATCTCTGGAGAAAGACCTTGCTCTCCTTCATATGTAATTAGAGTAATATTTCCATATCCGGTTGTAGCATCCTGTGGAACATAAACTTGCACTGTTTCATCAGTTTTTATACCATAAGCTGTGGCCTTAATATTACCTGGGAAAATAAGTTCTTTTATTAACAACAAATTAGTTCCCTGTATAGTAAGTATTTCTCCAGGAGTTCCTTTATTCTCAGCAAATCCGGTAATTTCAGGTAAGTTGGCAGTAATAGTAATTTCGGAAGGAGAAAATATTCTTTCACCATTTTTAGCAACAAGCTCAATTATTCCACTGGAAGCTCCCACAGGAATACCAACTTGAAGTTGAGTTTCCGACTGACTTTCAATAGTACCTGAAAGCCCACCACTGAATACCACATCCACAACCAAATCCAGATCAGTTCCTTCAATGGTTATGCTCATATTTGCTTTAGCTTCCTGAGGAGCGAATGATGAAAATACGGGATCAATTAGTGTTAACTCAGGCCCATTAACTTCTTTCAAAGCTTTTGTTACAAAACGCACTACTCCACTTATAGCTTCATCTGGAACAACAACTGTCATTTCGGTAACTGTTTGATCTGAGATTGTACCCTCTATACCTCCTTCAAAAATTACTTTTTCAATCAGGTCAAGATCGGTACCATTTACAATGATTTCCCCTCCGTTCTTTATTGTGGTTGGAGAAACATTAAGCTCAGGAACTACCATTATTAGTTCAGACTCTGACCTTACTTCAACTCCAGACGCTGGAATGATAACAAGTAAACCATCCTCAGTGCGTTCTGGAACATTCAATTCAATTTTGGTTGCAGTTTGAGTTTGAAAAGAATCAACCATAAAGTCTCCTTTAAAAACAACGCTCTTCACCAAATCAAGATCAGAACCAGTTATGGCTACTAAACTACCTGCTTTTACAGGATTAGGTGAAATTGTTGAAATAGAGGGTAGAACAACGGTTAAATCTGAACTGGAATAAATCCAAGTCGGAATTTCTTCACCTCCTGACAATAGGTCTGCTCCATCTGAAACAATTATTTTACCGGTTTGTGCTTCTTCTGGAATGGTTAATTCTATCGCCTCTCTGGTTTGTTTTAAAAAATCCTTTTTGAGAACATGAATCCCATCCGCCAAAATCACTTCTTCAACATTATTAAGGTATTCTCCCGAAATAGCTAATTTTTGACCGGCTTTAACTTGCGCTGGTTCAAAACTATCTATGGAAATTGGTTCAGAATAACTAAGAACCGACTGCGAAGAAATACTTCCTTCAGGAAAATTTAACTTTACTATTCCCGGCTCAGCAGATTGTGGGATTGTTACCCTTATTTCGTATTGAGTTACAACTGTTATATCGGTTAAGCCAGTTGCTCCAGGTATATCAATGCTTGTAACCTGATCGAGGTTTGTTCCAATAAACCGAAGTTCACCACCTCGCATAGCAGGAGATGGGCCATAAGACTTAAGAGTAATTTCCTTGCTTCCCATCTGGTCTGTTTCCAGCATCTCATCATCTTTCTCGCAAGCCGTAAATAACATGCTTGAAGAAAGCGTTGAAAAGACTATAATTAGTGTTAATATATAATGTTTACTTTTCATTTCTATTTTCATTTAGATTTTACTTTTATTCAGCAGGTACGACGCGAATGTTATCTATACATATTTCAGGATTACAGGTTGTTCCAGGATTAATACCGGCATGAACAAAAAACGTTAACCCTCCATAATTTCCTTCAGATGCAAGCTCAAGCGGATATCCAAATCGTGTATATTTAAAATCAGAAAGAGGAATTGATACTGTAACCCATCCATCCGTTGTGTACGAACCAGTAACTGCCCATGGTTCCCACACACCTCTCGGCATTGAATCATCATAAATATATGCGTTTGTTCCACTCAATCCCCAAGGTGTAAAAATCATTTGCATCGCTCCGGCAGACCAAGCCTGAGGTACATTAATCTCGAATTTCATTACAGCTTCCTCAACGGGAGTATTGAACAGATCTCCTTCCGGACGTCCGTTGGAAACACCCCACAGATTGAAAGAAAAACCGTCCTCATTCCAGGTAGCTCCTACCTCTCCCTGCATCTCTCCATTAAAATATACATAGCCACCGGAAATGCCTTCCACCGGATTGTCGTTACGAATTACACCAGAACGCCATCCTCCTGAAGCATTCAGATTGTCCCAATCAAGAATCATTCCCCGATCATCGAGATACTGAAACTTTGAGCGCCCTGTTCCATAAATTGAGGCAACATTGATGTAGCCTTTTTGTGCACCTTCAGGAATTATAAACGATACTTTTGTTTTCTCAATACTCGTAATTTGCGTAACCGGAACATTTCCTGCCATATTTATGGTTAAAGGAACATTTGGATCATCAATAAAATAATCGCCATAAATACTTACCTCATTACCAATATGCGCATATTCACACGACATACTATTTACAACCGGATTTGGAACCAGTACGCTAAACTCATATGAAACTGTATCTTCAGAGGACACCATATAAATTTTATTGCTTACCTCGTCAGGGATTGTTTTCGGCACATTAACAATTAGGGTGTTATCGGTAATAAAACTTGTATTTAAAACAGCTTTTTGATCATTGAAATACAACTCACGAATACTGCGCAGATTGCTGCCTACCAAACAAATAACATCATCCATATAGGCTGCCACAAGTAAAGAATCTGCAGACTCTGGATCTGTTAATCTCACATAAAACACCTCAGGATTTCCATCGGTCAATTCAAATTCATAGCTATCATTCTCGCAGGATGACAATAATAGCAGTACGCTACCAATCAAAAGGAAAACTATTGATTGGCTTGTCCTTTTTATATATTCGTTTTTCATAATTCTTAACTTTGGTTGTTTTAATAAGAATACTCGCTAATATTGTGTTCAACTGCAGGTTCCATTAGGTGCTTATTCATCGTTAAGTCCGTATCAGGGAACGGGAGCGTAAAACTATCATCAGTAATATTCGGAATTACTGGATTCTTATCGTAATAAGTTACATCAGTATCCAGTGTGCCACTTTCATAAAAGGAGAACAAACCTGTATATGAACTTCTTCTTTGCGCTTTTAATTCGGCAATTGCCTCCTGTGGTTTGTAGTAATGAAGCCTTACATAATCGTACCAGCGATCACCTTCACAAGCCAGCTCTAATCTTCTTTCTTTCCAAATTTTATCAAAACTTAATGAAGTTGCCGCTAAGCTTGTTCCCACAAATTCAGCATAATCGATACCGTAAGCGCGAGCGCGAACTTTATTGAATACTTCCAGAGCTTTGGCATCAGAACTTGAAGCATCGTTGCCAAGAACAGCCTCGGCATAAATCAAATACACATCAGATAACCGCAATAAATGTGTACTTAAACTTGTTGCCATTCCCTGCATTCCATATCCAATTCCAAGAACATGATCGTTATTGTTTCCAACCAAATGCTTAACGCAGTTTGCTCCTGTAGGCGATTGTATTTCATTTAGCTCATTCAAACAAAAGTCGGCCCAATCGAAACCACCCTTATCCGCCCAGAAATAGTCGTAATTATCGCTGTACATCATCATAGTAGCCTTTCTACGTCTATCGGTATTTTCTCTGTTTAGACTTAATGCATTCTCATTGAAGGCATCCTGAAGATCAACCGACGGACCATTGTATCCTCCCCACGTATCAGCAAATTCTGAAAATTTAGGAAGTGCCAAATCGGATTGTAAACTATTATTTTGAGTCCATGGGTCCCGACTTGCTTTCCATTTCCATGCTAACAGACTTTCCTGACTATCGTTGCTCTCAAGACGAAAAACATCGGAATAAACCGGCAATAGATCACGTCCACTGTTATCAATAACTTTCAAGGCGTATTGGGCTGCTTTTTGAAGCTCATCAGCATTTCGTGATCCATCCAAACCATAACCCGATTTTGTAAGATATACTTTAGACAATAATCCATAGGCACTATATCGGTCAATTCGTCCTGTCTCATTTTTTTCAGGAAGCCATTCAATTGCCTGTTCCAATGTCATGATTATATAGTCGTAAATATTTGGAATAGTGGCTTTGTATTTGCTATTATAATCACCCTCTGAGATTTCGGCCGAATTGCTATGAACGATAGGTACTTCCCCAAATATTCTGACCAAGTAAAAATAAGCCATCGCTTTCCAAACCAATGCTTCACCTTTTACAGTAAGCTTTGTTTGTTCACTGACTTCGGGACCTGCTTTCAAATCAATATTTTCCAATGTACCATTACAATATGCATTTACTGCCCACAATGACGCAGACATATTGACTAGGTCCTGATCGGTAGAATTAATGGTAAATGTCATGTATGGAGATGCTCCCCAATAAAAATTACCAGACAGTACTTCCCCAATCTTGAAAAACCCACGTTGAAAATCATACCAGGGTGAATTATAAATCGGGTTAACGGCCTGAAAGCACTGTTCATCAGTTTGGTAGAAATTATCTACATTGTAGTTATCGATAGTCGGCCGGTCGAGAAACTCTTCGCATGATAACAATCCTAAAACAACCAAAGCAATCGATAATATTTTGCTTAAAATATTTATTCGTTTCATATTTTATTCATTTTGAAAATTAGAATGATACGTTCAATCCCAATGACACAATGCGAGGAATTGGATATTTACCATTGTCCAATCCATATACATTCTGATTAACCGTACTTACACCGATCTCTGGATCATAACCGGTATATTTTGTAAAGGTGTATAGATTCTGGATATTCATATAGATACGAAGGTTCTCTAAATGATACCTGTTTGTAATTGCAGTAGGAACCGTATATCCGAGCGTAATATTTTTGATACGTAAATACGATCCGTCTTCAATATACCGATCACTAATCCTGTCATTATCATTCGGGTCATTAGCAATTGCTCTAGGTACTTTTGTATCTGGATTTGTTACCTGAACATTAGTAATGTCATCATACCAGCTTGAAATACCATTAGATTGATCATATACTTTATCACCATTAATAGGTTCGAGAATAGCACGTTGGGTTACCTTATCCAGTTGGTTATCCCAGATTGATTTCATATTCGAGAGGTTAATCGCAGTGTAATTCAAGATTTTGTTACCGTATGTACCATTAACAAAAACAGTCAGATCAAAATTTTTATAACGAAAAGTATTCTCTAATCCGTAGGTAAACTTTGGCATTGGAGAACCAATATTTGTTCGGTCATAGGCATCAATAATACCATCTTTCACACCATCAGGTCCACTAATATCTTCAAATTTCAAATCGCCAACCCAAACTGTATTATACCTGTTAAATACACCATCCGATGGGTATTTATCTGTTTTAGGCGAGTTCTCAATATCTTCCAAATCCGTATAAACTCCTGCAACTTTATAACCATAAAAGTTGTAAAGCGACTCGCCCACGTTTGTTACCGTTACCACATCCGACCATTGTCCATACCCCTCAATATGAGCATTGTCGGTGCCATCAAGGGCAACAAGTTTATTTCGGTTTGCTGAAATCTGAAATTTTGTATCCCATTGAAATTCTCCGGTTAGATTTCGGCTAAACATGCTAATTTCTATTCCTTTATTATTAATTTCTCCATAATTTCCTTTAGGTGGTGCCAAGGCTGAAGATTCATTACCACGTGTTCCCATGTATGATGGCAACTGTAGATCCATTAGCATATCTGCCGAGGTTTTATCATAAACATCAACTGTCAAATTAATCCGATCATTTATTAAGCCAAGATCCAATCCCAGATTTAACTGTTCTTGTGTTTCCCATTGAATATATGGATTAGCAATATTAGATTGTCGATAACCCATTCCAAGACTGGTCGGCATTCGGCTTATTGAAGCTCCCCAAAGGTATCCACCAATATTCGAATTACCTGTTTGCCCCCATCCAAATCGGATTTTTCCATTGGTAATAACCGGCTTCATCCATTCCAGAAACTTTTCATTAGTAAATCTCCAGGAAACTGCAAAAGCATGAAAACTTGCCCATCTGTTTTTAGGGCCAAAATTGGAAGAACCGTCTCTTCTGTATGTATATGTCCCATAATATTTATCGTTATAATTATAGGTACCTCTTCCGAAGAAGGAAGACATAGAGGTTTTATTGAATGCATGCCCGATAACTGGATCATTACCAAGTGCAGGATTTTGTATTTCATTATCTGGAAGACCGGTAGCATAAATACTCATATACTCCCAACTTGACAACCAGGCATCTTGTCCAGCCATCAGGGTATAGTTATGCATACCAACTTTATTATCATAAGTTAGATAATTCTTAAGTTGGTAAAATGTACCGTTATTCCTTCGTATGGAGTTTTCATTAATACTTCTGGTCCAGTTTCCATAGGTAACAACGGGCAAAAAATATTCACCTTTTGAGCTATTAATGTCATATCCCAATTCGGTATGCCAGGTAAGATTTTTTAAAGGTGAAATATCCATAAAAATGTTACCATTTAGTTTCTCGCGTTGAAGAGTTAGATCCTTATCTAATGTATTTGCAATAGGATTCACCCTGGTGTAACCTTCACGTATTACACTTGCATAGTTACCTTCAATATCATAAATAGGAATATCAGGTGGTGTAAGCAGCGAATAATTGACAACTCCTTCTGTTCCTTCGGCTAGGCCTAAATCTTCATTAGTATTCGCATAGTTTATTGTCAAACCAAGTTTCAACCATGGTTTTAACTGGGCATCAAGGTTAGTACGTACCGAATAGCGTTCGAAATTTGAACCAATAATTGTACCTTCCTGGTTCATGTACGAACCCGAAACGTAATATCTTATAGCATCAGTACCTCCACTGGCTGAAACCTGATGTTGCTGCATAAAAGCCTCTTGAAAGATAGCGTCCTGCCAATTGGTTCCTGCTCCTAATAATGAAGGATCAAGAAACTCATTACGACTTTCCAAGGCATTGTTTTCCATCGCAACTGAATTGCTATATTCAGCAAATTCACGAAGATTCATCATCTCAAGACGAGTTCTTTGGTCCTGAACACCAATCATTCCTTCATAAGTAAATTTTGCTTCCCCGGTTTTTCCCCTCTTGGTGGTTATAAGGATAACGCCATTGGATCCTTGAGCTCCATAAATTGCAGTTGCCGATGCATCTTTTAAGATCTCTACAGACAGAATATCAGATGGGTTTATTGTTGATAACGGAGAAATGGATGACACACTTCCATTACCCAATTTATCTCCGAGTCCCCAATCAGAACCACTTGTTCCTCCACCTTGCAAAATAACCCCATCTACAACATAAAGCGGTTCTGCATTACTATTGATTGTGGATTGTCCGCGAACACGTATAGAAACCGATGAGCCCGGAGCACCTGAAGTTGCCATTGATGTTACACCGGAAGCTCGTCCTTGCAAAGCCTGATCAAGATTTGTTATAACCGAAGCCTTAATATCTTGCTCTCCCATTGATACAGACGCACCGGAAAGATCTCCTTTTTTCATGGTTCCATACCCCACAGCAACAACCTCTTCCAGACCGATGGCATCTGCTTCCATTATAACTTCAAAGAAAGTCTTATCTCCAACCTTATGTTCCTGCAACTTCATCCCGATAAATGAAAATTGAAGGGTAGCATCTGGAGATACATCATCCAAACCAAATTCTCCATTAGAGTCGGAAACTGTCCCCTGATTTGTTCCTTTAATAATTATAGTAACACCAGGTAGCGGTGCTCCTGTCTGGTCACTTACCTTTCCTTTTACAACATGTTCCTGTTGAAAGGTACTGGAAGTTCTTGTGGTTGTTTTGGTGGCATTAGCCCCGATAACAGCACTTGTTCGAGAAACAAGCGATACTGTTATAAAAATAATAGTTAAGTAATTTGATAAATTACGATAATTAGATCCAATTAAGGACCTTTTCTTTTTTTTCATACTTTTATACTGTTATAAGTTAGTGTTTGCCCTGTATGTAGTAGTCAGGGTAAATGTTAAACTCTTCAGGGGAATGTTGGCGCATTTCCCTGTTTTCTCAATTTTTTAGGTTTTCTTCATAAGTTTTAATGATTTATTTTGTTTATAAATGTTGTTATGGATTATGCTTTTGCCATGCTGATGGCAACTTGCCATACAGATCTTTAAAATGTTTAGAAAATTGTTTTGGAGAAAATCCAATAGAATAGGCTATTTCGGAAATACTCAATTGGCTTTCTTCTACCAGTTGTTTGCCTCTTTTTATACGAATAATACGAATAAACTCCAAGGGTGATTTACCAGTAATAGTCATAAGTTTTTTATATAAATGCCCCCTCGACATTCCAATTTCAGCACTTAATTCTTCAACTGAAAAATCCTGATTATCCATATTTTCTTCCACCAAATGAATAGCTTGCTTAATCAGTTTCTCATCCAAAGAACTTATTGTGATATCCCCAGGCTCAATGTCAACTGTCTGAAATTTATGATGACTATTTCTCCTCCACTCTAAAAGTTTTTCAATCCTCAATAGCAAAATCTCAACATTAAATGGCTTAATAATGTATTCATCTGCTCCTTCCTTTAAACCTTCTAATATATGTTCCTCGGCTGTTCGCGCGGTTAGTAGCATAACCGGGATATGCGAAAAGCGAATATCTCCTTTAATTCTATTACAAAGTTCAAGACCATCCATCACAGGCATCATAATGTCACTGACGACCATTTTAACTGGCTGCTTATCCATTATCTCCAGTGCCTTTGCCCCATCGCCTGCTTCAATAACCGGATAATTATCTTTTAGACAATTGCGAATAAAATGTCGGAAGTCATCGTTATCTTCTACAATCAATATAGGATCTTCTTGAACCTCACCCTTTGTTTCTTCTCCAATGTGCTCAATGTTTTCCTCTGACTCAATAAAACTTTCCAGATTGTTTTGAATTGGAAGTTTTACTCTGAAGATAGAACCCTGAGGTTCATTCTGTTGAACCTCAATCTCTCCCCCATGCAATAAAACATACTCTTTCGCTATATGGAGTCCAATTCCAGTGCCGATATAAGTTGATTGATGTGTTTCCTGATAAAACCGGTCAAATACCCTGCTTAGATTTTCTTCCTTTATTCCAATACCGGTGTCGACAACTTCTATTAAAGCATATTGTTTACCTGACTCTGTTATCACATCAACAATAACTTTAACACTTCCTCCTTCGACATTGAACTTAAAAGCATTCGACAGCAAATTTGTTAAAACACGTTGTAACTTGTTTCTATCAAAGTCCATTTCGATAGAAGATGACTTTAACTGCACGACAATTGGAATTCCTCTTTTTATTGAATAAGGCGTAAAAGTATTGCAAACTTGATTTATAAAATCATTTAAGTTACCATGAGATAATTTTAGTTTACTTCTTCCACTATCCAATTTCCGTAAATCAAGAAGTTGGTTAACTTCGCGCATCAAAAGTTGAGCATTTCTATATATTAGCTCCAACTCTTCTATAATGTTCTTCTCAAAATTGGCGGATGAAATCAATCTTTCTAATGGAGTAATTATAAGCGATAAAGGCGTCCTTAAATCATGACTGACATTAGTAAAAAAACGCATCTTCTCCTCTTCCATCTCTTTCTGGTTGGCAATTTCCATTTCCAATTTATGCATTTTAATCTTCAGCATGTTTTTCCGGCGAAAATATATGACCAGTGCAATAGCAGTAAGTATGATCATTATAAAATATAAGAAATAAGCTATTGGAGAAAGCCAAAATGGTGGCCTCATATTTATTAATAGAGAAGAATATGCGCTGTTCTTATTTTCATCGGAAGTAACGGTCTTAACATTTAGGTTATATATCCCAGGAGAAAGCTCATTAAAATATATTGTATTACCTCTAAATTGTATCCATTCCGAATCGTCATTCAAACGATAAGCGAAGATGGTTTTATTCAAAGATCGAAAATCGAATGATGACACGTCGATCGCAAAATTATTATACTTGTAATCCAGAGAAATTTCATTTAGCAATTGAATATTTTCTCCAAGTATAACTTCCTGATTTTTCAACGGTTCTCCTACTTCAATTCGATCACTACCAATATACAATGCCGTGAATTCGATCTGCTGGTTATAGTTAAAATCTGGTATCGATTCCGGCAATACACGAATATAGCCTCCTATTCCACCCATTAAGATTTCACCATCCGTATTACATAAAATAGAATGGTTATTAAAGGTTACATCACCAAGACCGTCTTCATCATAATAACGATAACATCTAAAATGATATGTCTTTGAATTCAAGTCATAATCAACAACTATATTTGTGACACCGTAATCAGAGGTTAACCATAAATTTTTATCCAAATCCTCTGAAATTGCCCTAACGAAATTATTTGTGAGGCCATTCTCTACTTTTAAGTGTGTAATAAGGTTCTGGTTATCATCTAGAACAGAAATTCCATTTTTCCCCCCAATCCATAGTAGATTTCGACTGTCTCTGAATATGCAATTTACATAAGAATCCTGCCCTAATCCATCATGATCAACGTTCATTACACGTACAAAATTATCAGAAGCTACATCCCAAATACATGCTCCGGCAGTAGTTCCAATGTAGAGTTTATTTCCTTGTCGGCAGTAAAGATCCGTAATCCCATTCGACTGTATATCACTATTTTGAATACTATATTTAGAGAAACTACCATTGTTTGAATAACAAAACAATCCTTTCGCAACTGTACCTATCCAGATATTCCCTTCAGCATCCTCTTCAATTGCTCTAATATACCGAAGAGGATTCTCCTCTCCTGCTTCAGTCTTATAAGCTACAACATTAAACTTTTCATTTTCATAGTAACAAACTCCTCCTCCATACGTTCCAACCCAAATCCGACCTTTAGAATCAATGAATGAACAAACAACTAAATCTTCAGGTAGAGTTCCTTGTTCGAGGTTGAAAATAGTAGATTTATCAGTGATGACATCAATTTTTGAAATTCCTTCCCCATCAAAGCCGAACCATAAATTACCCTTATAATCTTCAAGGATACAACTAATATCATCTTCATTACTTACATTACATCTTTCAAAGAAAGACTGGTCAATGGCTGTATAACCAATTCCTCTTTTACTGGTTCCAACCCACATAATATTTTGACTGTCGTAATAAAAACATTTTATATGGTTGGAAGGTAATGAGAACGAATTTTCTTGATCATACTTGATATTTCTATATGATTTTTCATGCAAATTGTAAACCGTTATTCCATCACTATCCGTACCAATCCAAATATTACCATGACCATCATCCATTATGGATGTTATAAAGCTGAAATCTTTATTATCCTTATTACGAAAGGCTTTTAGCTCTTTTGTTTCAGGATTATAATACTGTAAAATATCTTCAGGAGAATGCGATGTATAAAACCACAAATTAAGGGAATGGTCCAGATACATCCTATGATGAGGGTAAACCGACAACGATAATCTTGAACGCTCTACTATTTTATTGTATTCATGGTTCAATTCTCCAATCATGCCATCTTCAAAAAGAAAGAAAGCATGACCTTCCCTGCACTCAATCCATTCTAGTTTATTCCCATAAGGTAAAATAATACAAGACTGCCAATTATTATTTAAATCACAAAATACTAATGTATCTTCCGTTTGGCACCAAAGGTTTCCATCATGGTCTATAACAAGAAGATCTATATTATTCGAAGGAATGGATAAAGATTGAAGTGCAGAAGTAATATCCTCCTCAAGTATATCTTTTTCCCGATTGTACCGGTAATATTTATTTCCCGCCTGTACCCATATATTTTTATTTGCATCCTCATTAATTGAATACACGTCGGGACCTTCCGGAATCAGCGGATAATTTTTAAAATTATACCCATCAAAACGACTAAGTTTATTTGCCGTGACAATCCACATAAATCCATAGCTGTCCTGCACTATGTCATGAATATAGTTATCTGGCAATCCATCTTTAACACTTAATGAATTGAAATTAAAATTGGCTGCCTGAACATTTCCAAGACACAGAAGACTACACAGTATGAAAAATAATACCCTTCTCACAGTTAAAATTATTTTCAATTTTCATTTAAATGTAGCGCAATACATTTAATCACGAAAATTGAATTTTATAACAGTGTAAAAATCCGTAACTTTTGACAAAGAGGGATTCCCATTTGTATCTGACTTGTTCCCGAATGTATGATACAACATATGGGGATGTAAGAATACATTTCTATTCTTACCTTATTTTCATATCTTTGACAAAGAAATAACATCATTGAAATTTAAGAGAGACTTTACCGAGAACAAAAATCTACAACCTTTATAAGAAGCTGATTTTAAGCACATAAGAAAATACAAAATCGTCTTGTTCTGGGCACTGAGGAGCTTCGATATCTTATTCAATTAGAATTAGTTATCGAAGTTTTTCTTTTTACTACTGTAACATTACTGAAACTTTACATTTTTTTAGTTAGCTGTGGTGAAACATGACGGAGTGATTATTCTTCCACACACCTTATTAAAGCAGTACCTTAAAAAACTTACAAAAGTGTAATAAGGAATAAACCATCATCGTGATAATTGACCGTTAGAATTAGCGTAAAATTTGAAGATACTTCTTCCTGTTTTACTTTCAGAAAGTCCTGAATTTCAAATCCATAAAAAAACACAAAACTCCCAAAGAATCAGAAAAACCAGCAGCCGCATAACCTGTCGTTCTGCTTACTGTCGTTAAAATGGTTATGTGCCCGTTGCCTTAGCTCTTCACCTCCATTAAAAGAGATGACCTCGCTCATTCCAACAGATAAAACCGGAACGTTTTCACATTTCGGCTCCCATTGATTTTAGCAACTATAACATTGTCTAACTGACACATAGGTCAATCAAAAACAAAAATGAGGCTGTCCAAAAAGTAAAATTGGACAGCCTTTGTTTTTATTGTCCCTTTAAGATTTGTATCTTAAAGGTGGATATGACAATAAGATCAAACGT